>JANYIK010000133.1 GCA_025362115.1 Methylophilaceae bacterium | reverse complement strand
ATCACCATTGCGTCGTCGGGCACCCTGAACACGCCGAATACTTTCCAACTGGTGGCGCACAACAACATCGACGTCAATGCATCAATTTCGAATACCGGCAGCGGCGATATCCGCATGTATGCGGGCTGGGACGGCTACATGCCGTCGGCGGCAAACCCTTCGATCAATTCGGGTTCAGGCAGCATCGCGGTCAACGCGCCGGTCAGCACGCTCGGCAATATTGTGCTGGTTGCCGGCAATGGCATCAGCCAGACAGGCGCGGGCATTCTGACCGCAAACGGTTTGGTGGCCGATGGCGGTGCCGGCGCGGTCAATTTGGCGGCTGCATCAAACATGGTCAACATTGTGACGGGGCACGCCACGGGTGGTTTTAACTTCAAGAATGCCCAGTCGCTGACAGTTGGAAGTGTCGGTGGCTATTCCGGGGTCTTTGCCGATGGCGGCGAGGGTGTGCCTGCGAACGTGGCAATCACAGTCACCGGTGCATTCAGCACGTTGACGGTCAATGAGTCCATACGCGCAAACGACAACGGTCAAAACAATGTGTCCGCAACCGTAACGCTGACCTCGCCGAACGGAATCGTCATCAACGGCGGCGGCGGTGCGGGCAATATCGGCGTGTTTGCCAATGGCGGCTATGGCACATCGGGGGATGGCGGTGCGGCCACGATCACGCTGGCCGGCGGCAGCGGGCCGATCCTGCTCGACAATTACGCGGTTGTGAAAGCAGTCGGCGGCAATAGCGATAACAGCGGTGGCACGGCTTCAGTTGACCTAACCACGACTGGTGGTATCACGATTCAAGGCAACAGCTTGGTGAAGGCCGAGGGCGGCGGCGCTGTCTACTTTTTTGATCTCGGCAACGGCGGTTCCGGGACAGTAACGCTGAGCAGTGGTGCGGCCGGCATCGCACTTGATTCCTCCAGTTCGATCCATGCCATGGGCGGCGACGGTGGCGAGGGCACTTCGGGCGCCGGCGGCATCGCCAGTGTTTCCCTGACAACGGCGGCCGCGGGGGGCATCTCCCTGGCCAACAACAGTTGGATCCGGGCGGACGGTGGTAACGCGGGCAACGGCGCCCTTGATAACGGCGGTGCCGCGTCGGTGACGCTGACTAGCGGCCTTGGTGGTATCCACATCGATAGTTCCTATATCAATGCCTACGGCGGCACTGGCGGCATCGAGAACTTCACGGGCCACTCCTATGGTGGCGATGCTACGGTTACGCTTACCACCACGGGCCCGATTCAACTGCTGAACGGTAGCTTTGTTGAGGCGGGTGGCGGTAACGCATACGGGAGTAGTTTTGGCAACGGCGGCAAGGGGGAACTTAAACTAATTAGTGGGGCCGCGGGAATTACGATCGATGGTGCCGAAGGCTCGGCCTACGGTGGAAATGCGGGGGACTCCGGTGGCGCCGGCGGTGCGTCGCTGATCACACTTAACGCAGGCGGTGGCGCAATTCTCCTCGACACCGGTGCGAATCTACTGGCAAATTTCTGGGGTGACGGTAACGCGAACGGGGGGGCGGGGGGCGACGCAAGTATTGTCATGACGAACGCCAGCAGCATTACTTTCGACCACGGCAGCTGGCTTTATGCAAAGGGTGGTGGTGGGTATTTTGCCGGCGGTGCATTGGTTGATTTGACCACCAATGGCCCGGGCGGAATCCTGCTGGACCGGAATTCTTATATCAATGCTTACGGCGGGTCGGGTGGCGACGGTGGCGAAGGCGGAGGAACGACTGGCGGCTATGCGTCAATCAATTTTACGGCGATGGCAGCCGGCGGCATTACCGTGCGTAGCAGTAGTAGCGTATATGCTGCGGGTGGAGGCAGCTATTCTGACGGTGGTGATGCGAACGTAACGTTTACCACTGCGGCCGGCAACATACTGCTTGATTCCAATGCAATGGTCAGCGCGCGGGGTGGTGATGGCGCTACTTTTGCAGATGGTTATTACGGCAATGGCGGTAGCGCAATCCTCAATTTGAGCGCCGGCGGCAGCATCACTATCCAGAACAATGCGAGTGTGAAGGCGTACGGCGGACAGGGCGGAAACCAGAATAGCGATGGCGTTGGCGGGGAAGCA
>JANYIK010000128.1 GCA_025362115.1 Methylophilaceae bacterium | reverse complement strand
AAAGAAGTGAAGTTTCGTCCGGGTACGGACGACGGTGATTACAACGTAAAAATACGCAATTTAGTGCGGTTTTTGGGTGAGGGTGACAAGGCGAAGATTACCTTGCGCTTTCGTGGGCGGGAAATCACCCATCAGGAATTTGGACATGCACTGCTGAAACGTATTGAAGCCGACTTGGCCGAGCACGCAACAGTAGAGCAATATCCAAAAATGGAAGGTCGGCAGCTGGTGATGGTGCTGAACCCCATTAAGAAAGTGAAATGATAAATTTCACGGTATTAAAAAAAAGTGAAATGATAAATTTCGCGGTATTAAAAAAAGTGAAATAGTATATTTCACAATTATCGTAGGTGACGCGGCTAAATGGGATGCCCGATCGCCTGCTTAAATTTTTTTAGGAGTACAAAATGCCCAAGATGAAAACCAAAAGTGGTGCAGCCAAGCGCTTTAAGATTCGCGCAGGCGGTTCCATCAAGCGGGGACAGGCGTTCAAGCGCCACATCCTCACCAAGAAAACAACCAAAGCTAAGCGTCAGTTGCGTGGTGCCGTCAATGTCGTGGCGAGTGATGTGAAATCCATCCGCGCCATGTTGCCGTTCGCATAAGGGAGAAAAGACATGCCTAGAGTAAAACGTGGTGTCATCGCCCGCGCACGACACAAAAAAGTTTTAGACGCAGCCAAAGGTTATCGCGGTCGCCGTAAAAATGTTTACCGCGTCGCTAAAGAGGCGGTGATGAAAGCTGGGCAATATGCCTACCGTGATCGTCGTCAAAGGAAGCGTCAATTCCGCACCTTGTGGATCGCCCGTATCAACGCCGGTGCGCGTGAATGCGGTTTGACCTACAGCCGCTTCATGCACGGCTTGAAAAAAGCCGCAGTGGAAGTGGATCGTAAAGTATTGTCAGATATGGCGATTTTTGATAAGCCAGCTTTTGCTAAGTTTGCCCAAGTAGCTAAAGATAATCTGGCCAAAGCCAACCTGACCGCAGCATAAATTGTATGTGGTTAAAAAGGGAGGCTCACTAGCCTCCCTTTTTTTGTTCCAAAACGTCTAAAATGCTTCGATACATTTTCCGTTCGCCCCCGTATCAAGTACGGGGCAGGCTCTGAGTGCCGCGCAAAGCGCGGTGTATCGAAGGGTGGCGGAAAATTACTCAGCACGAACGGGGTTACTTGAGATTCACTGAATAAATGAGCCAATTCGATACTCTCGTCAAAGAAGCCCAAGCTGCATTCGCGGTGGTGGATTCTATTGCCGACTTGGAGCAGGCAAAATCACGCTTCTTGGGTAAATCGGGCGTGTTGACCGAGCAACTCAAAGGCTTAGGCAAACTGACCGCAGAAGAGCGCCCCGCAGCGGGAGCGGCTATCAATGTTGCCAAGCAGGCGGTGGAAGAAGCCCTGAACACAAGGCGTGAAGCTATCCTCAACGCCGCGCAAGCGCAAAAATTAAGTTCTGAAACCATGGATGTGACTCTGCCCGGACGCGGCAAGACCCAAGGCGGTTTGCATCCCGTGACGCTGACTTTGCAGCGCATTGAAGAGCTGTTTCATTCCATTGGTTTTGAAGTAGCTGAAGGCCCAGAAATTGAGACCGATTTCCACAACTTTACCGCATTGAATATCCCGGAAGATCACCCTGCCAGAGCCATGCACGACACATTTTATGTGGACGACAACCATGTGCTGCGTACTCATACCTCGCCAGTACAGATTCGCTACATGCAGAACAAGAAACCGCCGCTACGCATCATCTCGCCAGGACGGGTGTATCGGGTGGATTCCGATGCGACGCATTCACCCATGTTTCACCAGGTGGAAGGCCTGTGGGTGGATGAAGATGTGAGTTTTGCCAACTTAAAGGGCGTGGTACAAGATTTTTTACAACGCTTTTTTGAGCGCGACGATTTGACCGTGCGTTTCCGTCCGTCTTTCTTTCCTTTCAC
Organism: Methylophilaceae bacterium; assembly: GCA_025362115.1. Lineage (GTDB taxonomy): Bacteria > Pseudomonadota > Gammaproteobacteria > Burkholderiales > Methylophilaceae > CAILHX01. The sequence goes on along the minus strand of JANYIK010000128.1, from coordinate 1,535 downwards.
CGAACCATCTGCCGAAATGGACATGAGCTGGGGCGAAAAATGGCTGGAGATCGGTGGTTGCGGCATGGTGCATCCTAATGTACTTAAGAATGTGGGCATTGATAGCGAGCAATACCGTGGGTTTGCGTTTGGTCTGGGCGTTGAACGTCTCGCCATGTTGCGCTATGGCGTGAATGACCTGAGATTGTTTTTCGAGAACGATCTTCGCTTCCTTAAACAATTTTCCTGATACGACATGAAATTCTCTGAAAACTGGTTACGTGAGTTTGTGAACCCTGCGCTGGATAGCGCGGCGCTTGATCACGTCTTGACCATGGCGGGCTTGGAGGTCGAGGCGCTGGAATCGGTCGCGCCGGAATTCAGCCAAGTCGTCATCGGCCATATTGTTAGTGCTGAAAAACATCCTGACGCGGATCGCTTGCAAGTGTTACGTGTGGATGTCGGCCAAACAGAACCGTTGCAAATCGTATGTGGTGCGGCCAATGCCAAAGTAGGCTTAAAGGCTCCTTGTGCCTTGGTAGGAGCCAAGCTGCCGGAGTTCGACATCAAGCAGGCCAAGGTGCGCGGTGTGGAATCGTTTGGCATGATGTGTTCGGCCAAGGAAATTGGTTTGGCTGAAGAAGCTACAGGCTTGCTGGAACTGCCTGCGGAGGCGGTTATTGGCCAAAATATCCGCGATTATTTTGATCTGAACGACCAGGTTTTTGAACTCAAGCTGACACCGAACCGTAGTGATTGTTTGAGTGTATTAGGTGTTGCCCGTGATGTGGCGGCGCTGACCAATACGCCGCTTAATGCACCAAAAATCAACACCTCTGCAGTCACTGGCCAGCAGAAAAAAAATGTCGTAGTCAATGCTGCATCAGCTTGCCCTCGCTATTGTGGCCGCGTGGTGAATGGCGTGAATGCACAAGCGGCAACACCCGCTTGGATGCTGCGCCGCCTTGAGCGCAGCGGTTTACGTGGCATCTCCGCTGTCGTGGATATCACTAATTACGTGTTGCTCGAAATGGGGCAGCCGCTACATGCTTTTGATCTGAATAAACTGGCGGGTGATGTGCAAGTGCGGCTTGCCAATGAAGGCGAAAAAATCACCCTGCTCAACGAGCAAGAAGCCACGCTACAAGCGGATATGGTAGTGATTGCAGACAGCAGTGGTGCAATTGCCTTGGCGGGCATTATGGGTGGCAATAGCACCGCCGTGTCGGGCACCACTACTGATATTTTCCTGGAAAGCGCATTTTTCGCGCCTGCCGCTATTACTGGGCGTGCGCGGCGTTTGGGGCTTTCTACCGATTCGTCGTATCGCTTTGAGCGCGGCGTGGATTTTGCTGCCACGCGCAGTTGCTTGGAACGTGCGACGCAACTGGTGCTGGATATTTGCGGTGGAGAAGCGGGTGAGATTACCGAGGTGAGCGCTCAATTGCCTCGCCGACATCCAGTGAAATTACGTGTAGACAGGGCGGTTGCCGTGTTGGGAATCCCGCTCGCGCAAACTACCATTGCAGGTTTGCTTACCCGTTTGCAGTTTGAAT
>JANYIK010000108.1 GCA_025362115.1 Methylophilaceae bacterium | reverse complement strand
GTCTGCGCCGCGCCGTATCGCCGTGCTCGACCCGATCAAGCTGGTGATTGATAACTACCCCGAAGGCCAAAACGAGGATTGCCACGCCCCCAACCATCCGCAAAAGCCGGAACTGGGCAAGCGGACGGTGCCGTTGTCGCGCGAACTGTGGATAGAACGCGAAGACTTCATGCAAGAGCCGAGCAAGGGCTACTTCCGGCTATTTCCGGGGAACAAAGTCAGGTTGCGCTATGGCTATGTGGTGGAATGCACCGGCTGCGAGAAGGATGCCAACGGCAACGTCACCGTAGTGCATTGCACCTACTTGCCAGACACCAAATCCGGCACGCCGGGGTCTGATGCCGTTAAGGTCAAAGGCAACATCCACTGGGTCTCCGTGCCGCACGCCTACGCCGCCGAAGTACGGCTGTATGACCGACTGTTCAAGGAAGCGCATCCTGGATCTGGGGATAAGAACTACCTAGACGACATCAACCCGGATTCCGTCAAAGTCATCACCGCGCAACTGGAACCCGCGCTGAAAGAGGCCAAAGCAGCGGAAGCCTTCCAGTTTGAGCGTCACGGCTATTTTGTCGCCGACCGCAAGGACAGTCAGCCCGGCAAGCCGGTATTTAACCGGACAGTGACGTTGAGGGATGCTTGGCAGAAATGAATGCGTTGCCATTTCGTAGCTTATAAACTACAATAAATCCGTGATAGAGCTGCTTCGATACCAGCTTGAAAATGACGATGTGCCTGTCAGCGCGTGGTTACGTGGTCTGCGCGATGTTCGTGCAAAAGCGCAGATTCAAATTCGTTTCAAACGTATCGAAGCGGGAAACTTTGGCGATCACAAAGCGGTAGGCGAAGGGGTATCCGAACTCAAGGTAGATACGGGTGCCGGATACCGGGTCTATTTTGCGCGGCATGGCAAAACCATCGTCATCTTGCTCTGCGGCGGTGATAAATCAACCCAGCAGGCCGACATTAAGCTCGCCAAAACCTACTGGGATGACTGGAAAAGGAAAAACCCATGACCCAAAAACGCAATGCCTCTGTGCCGAATTCAGAAGAGCTCATCAAAGAATTGCGCGCCGATAAGCAGTTTGCTGCGGCGTATTTGAAAGCCGCGCTGGAAGAGTTGGACGACCATGAAAACCGTGCCGCCGGACTGCTGGCCTTGCGCGACGTGGCCGAGGCCTATGGCGGCCTGGGTGCCGTCGCCGCGCAGGCCGGTATCAGCCGTGAAGCGCTTTATCGCTCGCTTTCCCCCAAGGGCAACCCCACACTCAAAACCTTGCTGGCGGTGCTGAAGTTTGTCGGTATGCGACTTTCTGTCGAGCCGGAAGTTCGTGTACATGCCTAGCCGCACGGTAGCATTACGGGATGCGTGGCAGAAGTGAATTTCCGGTTAACACCAGCCCGTATTCGGTGTAATCTGACATTGAATAATTGTATGGAGGTGCTATGAAAACTGCCGATTTGATTGCTGAAGTCGCTGCATTGCCAATTGAGGATCGTGCTTTGATCGCCGATGGCGTGTTGAAAAGCCTGAATATCCCTGATCCTGAGATTGACAAACAGTGGGCTGTAGTTGCCCAGCGCCGACTGCACGAGCTTGAATCGGGCTTGGTGCAAGCCGTTCCTGCCGAAGAGGTGTTTGACCGCATCCGTAAGCGCCTGGCGGCATGAGACTGATATTCCACCCGGAGGCTGAGCAGGAGTTTAGTGACGCGGCTGCATACTACGAAGACTGTCGTACCGGCTTGGGTAACGAGTTTGTGCAGGAGATTTTAGCCGTCATTGAACGCATGCTGGCCTACCCAAAGGCGTGGCCAGTGCTGGAAGGGCGAGTTCGGCGCGTGCTTACCTATCGCTTTCCTTATGGTGTTCTTTATGTGGAGTTGCCTGGAGTCGTGCGGATACTCGCCGTGATGAATTTGCATCGGTCTCCGAACTATTGGAAAGGCCGGGCGTGAGTAACACTGCGGATGACTTGGATTTGAAGGGAATAGAGGCTGCGCTTAAACGGGCGGCGGCAAATGCCAGAAAATTGGCAAAGCAACAAGGTGTTCCACTTGTAACGCAAAAGTCTTTGTTGGCTAGTAGCG
>JANYIK010000102.1 GCA_025362115.1 Methylophilaceae bacterium | reverse complement strand
GCTGTTGTTGGAGCATGGCTATGACCAAGCTGTGGCGGTGGCAGATTTGTTACAGAGCGAAGGATTTGAGCAAGTGGAATCAGTGGCAGATTTGAGCGGAGTGTTGCGGGTGACGATAGGAAAAAGGTAGAACAGGAGAGGGAAATCGTGTCTGACCCCATTTGACCCCCTAGTCTGCATTGGCTTCTGGCACCGATGGCTTGGATGATATTCGCCGTATCGTGGCAGAAGCACCGCAACATCTCAATGCAGGTGGATGGCTGTTGTTGGAGCATGGCTATGACCAAGCTGTGGCGGTGGCAGATTTGTTACAGAGCGAAGGATTTGAGCAAGTGGAATCAGTGGCAGATTTGAGCAGGGTGTTACGGGTGACGATGGGGAAAAGGTAGCGCAGAAGAGGAAAATCGTGACTGACCGCATTTATTAACCGCACCATTTGGTGCGTGCCTACGCTTGCTGAACGCCAGATACCTTAATGTAGATGGGTGCGATAATATTTGACCAAATGATAGAAATGACAAGTCCCAAAAATGGCATGGTAAGAAGTATCGTTTTAAATGGAGCAACCTTCCACATGCCTTTCAAAAAGAAAAATGATTCATCCCCTATTACCAATTCTGGGGGATTTGCGTTATAGAATCTTAGTATTTGGACGAGACCAACTACTCCAGAGATGGAATGTACAATGCAAGAAAACCAGTTGATTCCATACACTTTAAGAATCAAAAGACGCAAGAGAGAGGGGATCCCATTTGAAATTCCGTAAACTACTCCTATCAGGAATGTGTATCCAATTATTAACCAGAACCAACTCAGCGAGAAAACGAATGCTATTCCAATCACGGCGGCATATATGCCGTAATAAGTAGTTAAGTACCACAAGAGCATCGTAAGCGGTATCAAGATATATTTCAATTCGTTGTCTCTCATAACCATCAAAATGAATGGGGTCAGACAGGATTAATCAATGCAACCTGTGCCGTCCGCTATGCCCCGGCACTTGCACAGTGTAAGCATCTTCCGTTTCTTCCATTGCTGCCTGAACGCTAATTTCGCGGCGAAACAAGTCATTCACCAGTTTCAGCACTTCGTTAGTAGCGGATTCGTTGAAATGGCGGCGCAATAGGCCGGATAGATCTTCGGCCATGCGGCGGCGTTGTACGTCTTGTATGGCGGCGGCACTGGGGCCGATGAAGATAAGTTGACTTTCGTCGCGGCCATCAGCGTGATAGAGGATTACTTCCAGTGCGGTGGCTTCTTCCAGCAGGATACCGACACCGTTCATGGCGCCTTCCATGGCGGCAAAAAAACTGCCGCCGACTTCCAGCGTGCAGCAGATTTCGGGATAAAATGGGGTCAGACACGATTAATCAATGCAACCTGTGCCGTCCACTATGCCCCGGCACTTGCACCGTGTAGGCATCTTCCGTTTCTTCCATCGCCGCCTGTACGCTAACTTCTCGGCGAAACAAGTCATTCACCAGTTTCAGCACTTCGTTAGTGGCGGATTCATTGAAATGGCGGCGCAACAAGCCAGACAGATCTTCAGCCATGCGGCGGCGTTGTACATCTTGGATGGCGGCGGCACTGGGGCCGATAAAGATGAGTTGACTTTCGTCGCGGCCATCAGCGTGATAGAGGATCACTTCCAGTGCGGTGGCTTCTTCCAGCAGGATACCGACACCGTTCATGGCACCTTCCATCGCGGCAAAAAAACTGCCGCCGACTTCCAGCGTGCAGCAGATTTCCAGGCCGAATTCACGCTTGTTGTACTGGAAGCCGGGCTGGTCTTCTTCCAGGCTTTCGATTTCTTCCAGGTTTTCTACGTCGAGATATTCCAGCAAGGGGCGCAGCGCGGTTTCAACTTGCCGTTTGCTGACACCTTCACATAGTTCAAGGTAGCCGTGGAGATGCACTTCTAGGCGCATGATGATTCCTTAAGAAAGGTGTTGAAAGCAGCCTCAATTATAGCTGATTGCCATACCCGCCGCATGTATAATTATGGGCATGTCTAATGTTGCTTCTGTTGGAATAGTCACGCCGCAAACCGCCCATTTCAGCGAGCCGCTCGCCTTAAAATCGGGCGCGGTTTTGCCTGCGTTCGACCTGGTTTATGAAACCTACGGCACGCTGAATGCCGAACGCTCCAACGTTATTCTGGTGTGCCATGCGCTTTCCGGCACACACCATGTGGCGGGTAATTATAGCGAGGAAGACAAGTATCCCGGTTGGTGGGACAACATTGTGGGCAGTGGACGCCCGCTGGATACCGACAAGTTTTTCATCATCGGCGTCAACAATTTGGGTGGCTGTCACGGTTCCACCGGCCCTGCCAGCATTGACCCCACGACTCAACAACCATGGGGTTCGCGCTTTCCGGTGGTGACGGTGGAAGACTGGGTAGCGGCACAAGCCAGGTTGGCGGATAAGCTGGGGATTCAAACCTTTGCCGCCGTGATGGGCGGTAGCCTGGGCGGCATGCAGGCGTTGCAATGGACGCTTTCCTTCCCCGACCGCGTGCGCCACGCCTTGGTGATTGCCGCTGCGCCCAACCTCACCGCACAAAATATCGCATTTAACGAGGTCGCCCGCCAAGCGATTATCACCGACCCCGAATTCCACAACGGTGACTTTTACGCACACAGTGTCGTGCCGCGCCGAGGACTAAGGCTGGCGCGGATGCTAGGGCATATCACCTACCTGTCTGACGATGCGATGGGTGAAAAATTTGGCCGCAAACTGAAGCACGACGCGGTGAAATACAGCTTTGACGTAGAGTTTGAGATGGAGTCTTATCTGCGCTATCAAGGCGATAAATTCGCGGGTGAGTTTGATGCCAATACCTATTTACGCATGACGCGGGCGTTGGATTACTACGACCCTGCGGCTCAATACAATGGCGATCTAAGCGCAGCTTTAGCCAAGGCAAAAGCGCAATTTTTGGTGATTTCATTTACCAGTGATTGGCGTTTTTCGCCTGCGCGCTCGCGTGAAATCGTCAAAGCGCTGCTGGAAAACGAGCGCACTGTGAGCTACGCCGAACTCACCGCCGCACACGGCCATGATGCTTTCCTGATGCCTGATCCACAGTACCACGCTATCGTGAACGCTTATATGCAGCGGGTTGCTGGAGAGATTGTATGAATACAAAGACATCCAATTTTGCCCAAACAGTGCTCGAACGTAGCGACTTTGCTGTCATTGCACGCTGGATCAAGCCCAAAACCAAGGTATTGGACTTGGGCTGTGGCGACGGTGCATTGTTGGGCTATCTGCGCGACACCTTGCAAGTCAGCGGTTACGGCATTGAAAATGACGATGCCAACGTGCTGGCGTGTATCAAAAATGGCATCAATGTAGTGCAGATGAATTTGGAAGACGGGCTTTCCGGCTTTGAGGCGCAGTCGTTCGACGTGGTGATTTTGTCGCAGACCCTGCAAGCGGTGTATCAAACCGAGCGTATCGTGCAGGAAATGCTGCGCGTGGGTAAGGAAGTCATCGTCACCTTCCCCAACTTTGGTTATTGGCGGCACCGGCTCAACATCTTGGGCGGCAATATGCCCATGTCTAAAAGCTTGCCGCACCAGTGGTACAACACGCCGAACGTGCATATGTGCACCATCCACGACTTCGATGAATTCTGCGCCAGCCACGGCATCCGTATCAGCGAGCGGCTTGTGATGACCAACGGTAACAAAATCTCTTGGCTGCCTAATGTGTTTGGCAGCCTCGCCATGTATCGCTTTGAACCTCGCTAATCTTGGCATCGTCATTACTCGCCCTTGGCAGCAAGCCGAGGGGTTGGCAAGCCTGATCAAGCGCGCCGGTGGCCATCCTATACTGTTCCCTTTGCTGGAAATCGTCGGCCTTGAAGACTATTCCGCATTTGACCATACTGTCGCCGAATTGGACGATTACGATTGGGCGATCTTCATCAGCAGTAACGCGGTACAGCAGGGAGTGGCGCGGTTGCTGTCCTTGCGCGCCTTGCCCAAAAATGTGCGCTTTGCCGCGATAGGTCCGACCACAGCGGCGGAACTGGCGAAGTTTGGCGTGACCGATGTACTCACGCCCCACAACCGTTTTGATTCTGAAAGTCTGCTGGCCTTGCCGGAAATGCAGGATGTCGCGAACAAACGCATCATGATTTTTCGCGGTGTTGGCGGGCGCGAGGTACTGGCGAATACGCTCAAAGCACGTGGTGCCAAGGTGCGCTTGGCCGAGTGTTATCGTCGCATCAATCCCAGTCAGGATGCCAGCCCGCTTAAGGATTTATGGCAAAGCGGGAGACTGCACGCCATCGTCATCACCAGCAGCGAAGCGCTCCGTAACCTGATCGCCCTCAATGCAGGCGCATGGCTTTACACGGTGCCTGTGTTTGTTAATCACCCACGCATTGCCGAGGCGGCGATTGCCGAGTGTTTACAAGCCGTGTTGACCAATAGCAGCAACGATGAAGAATTGTTGTCAGCGATAGAGCAGTGGGCGCAAGCCCGAGAATAGTTAGAGTGCGGGAGTTGCCTTTGGGCTTTTGGGGGCGAAAGTGAACGCGTCCGAGAAGAATTCATGCTCCGGCAAGCCATGCGCCACAAAGTCCTTGTGCGCTGCTTCCACCATGCCTGGTGCACCACAGCAATACACTTCATAACTGCTTAAATCAGGGCAATCCGCCATCACCGCGTGGTGAACAAAACCAACTCTTCCAGCCCAGTCGTCTTGCGGCATGGGGTCTGAAAGCACGGGAATGAATTTGACGTTGGGGTGATCTGCCGCCCATTTTTCCGGCAACTCCGGCATATACATATCACGGCCAGAAAGCGCGCCCCAATATAGCGTCATAGAACGCTTGCTGTCGTGGTGCAGCGCGTGTTCTATCATGCCTTTGATGGGCGCAAAACCGGTGCCGCCCGCGACAAAAATGATGGGTTTTTCCGAGTCTTCGCGCAGATAGAAGCTACCCAAGGGGCCTTCTATGCGCATAATGGCTTTTTCCGGCATTTCGTTGAATACGTATTGGGTGAATGTGCCGCCGGGAATAAGACGGGCGTGGATTTCCAGCATACTGTCGTCAAACGGCGCATTGGCCAGCGAGAACGCGCGGCGGCTACCGTCTTTCAGCAAAAACTCCACATATTGCCCGGCCATGAACTGTAAGCGCTCATTGGCGGGCAGCCGCAAATACAAAGCCACCACGTCATGCGCCAACTGCACTTTTTTCTCCACCCGGCAAGGCAAGATGCGCGGCGCGATGTCATCCTTGGCTACCACTTCTCGGCATTCTATAAGTAGGTCTGAAGTTGCTTGCGCACAGCAAAATAGCGCCTTGCCCGCCGCCACATCCACCACGGTCAAGGCTTGGGGCTGAATATCGGGGTATTCCACCGTGCCGCTGATAATCTGCCCTTTACACGAACCGCAAGCGCCATTGCGACAGCCGTAAGGCAAGCTATAGCCGTTATCTAGAGCGGCTTTGAGCACGGTGTCATCAGGAGAGGCAGTAAAACTATGCCCGCTGGGTTGTAGAGTGATTTGAAAAGACATGAAACTGGCTGAAATTGCGAAAGCGGCAGTTTATCACAGGGGGTTATTCTTCTCGCCTGAACTCGCCCTCTATCACCCCATCTTCTGGTGGTGGTGTTTTTGATTGAGGCATAGGAATCAGTAGTATCAGCACGGCAATCACATCACTAATCACTCCCGGCAGAATCAGTAGCACGCCAGCTACCAGTCTGCTGGCGCTAGTGAGTAGCGCCCTTATGGGCGTTTGTGTGCCTTGGGAGGCTTGATACAAGCGTCCGAACACTGCCAGACGCTCCTCTTGAATCAGCAGCCATCCTAGGCTTGCACTGCCCAGCAGATAAACTCCCACCCACCAGCCGTATTGCTCGGCTAGATTGATGAGAATACTGATTTCCAGCACGGGAAAACCAAGTAAAATGATGAGTACTAACAGCAATCGCATAACTTTCCCTGACAATGTAATGAATATGGCACTGAAGATGACTAATGTGCCTGAGGGGATGGCCGCGGTAAATACCCCAAGAACTTAGCTGATTCATTCGTGTCTTGATAGATGGAGGATTACCCGCGAATTTGCAATGGGTAGAACAAGAAACTACATGAAAAAAATATTACTACTAGCGTGCCTGTTGCCATCCTTAGCTTTTGCTGGTTTGCTGCCGGAGCATTCGTCATCAGCGGATTTGAACAGTGTTTTTAGTGCTTCTTCTGAAGAGGCCTTCTTGTCTCCGGACGAGGCGTTTAAGCTGAATGTGCAGACGCTGGATGCACAAACCCTCATCGCCAGTTTCACCGTCGCCCCCGGGCATTATCTTTACCAAAAGCGTATTTCCTTCAAGCTCAATGAAGGCGCGAAAAGCAGCATTTCCGCCGTTGAACTACCTAAAGGCGAAATCAAGGACGATCCCAATTTCGGCAAATCCGAGGTGTATCACCACCCTTTTGAAGTCACTATCCGGTTGCTACACGCAGGCGGCACGCCCGAAAAAGTAACGCTTAACGCGGGGTTTCAAGGTTGTAGCGAAAAAGGCTTGTGCTATGCACCGATGAAAAAGACCTTTGAGCTCGAATTGCCCGCCACCACGGCCAGTGCTGCCAGTGCACCGTCAGAAAACGACCACATTCAAAATTTACTAGGTAGCCATAAGCTATGGCTCGTCACTTTGGGGTTCTTTGGTTTCGGGCTCTTGCTGGCGTTCACGCCGTGCGTGTTCCCCATGATTCCTATCCTGTCCGGTATCATCGTCGGTTACGGTGAACATCCCAGCCGCGCCCATGCTTTTCACTTGTCGCTGGCTTACACTTTGGGCATGGCGGTGGCTTACGCGCTGGCCGGTGTCGCGGCGGGCTTGTCCGGCCATCTCATTAGTAATGCGCTGCAAAACCCGTGGGCATTGGGCTTTGGCGCGCTGTTATTCGTGGTTTTGGCACTATCCATGTTTGACGTGTACGAGTTGCGCTTGCCCAGCGCATTTGAAT
>JANYIK010000093.1 GCA_025362115.1 Methylophilaceae bacterium | reverse complement strand
GGTGAAATTGCCGATTCGATTAAGGATTGTTTACGTTGCGGTAAGTGCAAACCGGTATGCACCACCCACGTGCCGCGCGCCAATCTTTTATACAGCCCGCGTAACAAGATACTCGGCACCTCGCTGCTGATAGAAGCATTTTTGTACGAGGAACAGACGCGGCGCGGCATCTCGCTCAAGCATTTCGACGAGTTCAACGACGTGGCCGACCACTGCACGGTGTGCCACAAGTGCCTCAACCCGTGTCCGGTGGATATTGATTTCGGTGACGTTTCCATCGCCATGCGCAACTTTCTGCGCGAACAAGGCAAGAAGCACTTCAACCCCGGCACTGCGGTGGCGATGGCCTTCCTCAACGCCAAAGACCCCGCCACCATCAAGCTGCTACGCACGGCGATGGTAGGCTTTGGCTACCGCGCGCAGAATTTTGCCCACGCCATCACCAAAAAACTAGGCTTGTTGACCGCGTTCAAGAAGCGCCCTCCTTCCACGTTGGGAAAACCGGAGGTCAAAGCGCAGGTCATCCACTTCCTCAATCGCCCGATGCCGAAGAAGATGCCGAACAAGACCTCGCGCGCGCTACTGGGAGTGGAAGACGACACCATGATCCCCATTATCCGTAACCCAGAGAAAGTAGGGTTGGCCGGAGAGGATGCCGATGCCGTGTTCTACTTCCCCGGTTGCGGCTCAGAACGTCTGTTTTCGCAGGTTGGACTCGCCACGCAAGCCATGCTGTACGAGACCGGTGCGATTACTGTGTTACCGCCGGGCTACCTATGCTGCGGCTACCCGCAAACCTCCAGCGGCAACCACGACAAGGGGCTGGAGATCACCACTGAAAACAGAGTGCTGTTCCACCGCGTCGCCAACACGCTGAACTACCTCGACATCAAGACCGTCATCGTCTCTTGCGGCACCTGCATGGATCAGTTGCAGAAGTACGAATTCGACAAGATATTCCCCGGCTGTCGCTTGCTCGACATCCACGAATACCTGATGGAGAAGGGGTTGAAAATGGAAGGCGTGAACGGTGTCAAATACATGTACCACGACCCCTGCCACAGCCCGATGAAGACCTACGCGCCGACCAAAGTGGTGAACGAACTGATGGGCGAGAAGATAGACCTCAATGACCGCTGCTGCGGCGAATCCGGCACCTTCGCCGTCGCCCGCCCCGACATTGCCACCCAAGTGAAGATGCGCAAGCAGGAAGAACTGGAAAAAGGTATGAGACGACTAGGCCTTACCCCCGGCGCGCCGGAACAGGAAGTCAAGATACTCACCTCCTGCCCAAGCTGCCTGCAAGGGCTGGCAAGATATGGCGAAGATACCGGCATACAGGCCGACTACATCGTGGTGGAAATGGCCAAGAATTTGTTGGGTGAGGATTGGTTGCAGGATTATGTGACGAAAGCGAATAATGGTGGGATAGAGAAGGTGTTGTTGTAGTTTTTTATGATGTCTAATTTACGTTAGACAACAGCTCAAAGGCGTACATGAAGTCTATTTTTCCTCTCTTGATTGGCTTGGCTGCTCTTATTTCGGCCTTTGTTTTATGGAAGCTGACTGAGAAAAAGAAAGGCACATCATCATCCACCTCGATGCCGCAGTCGCTCTATTTCAAATCGAATCGAGACGCTCTCGAATACTCATGCAAGTTTCTGAACAACACCCATTCAATTCAGAGTATTGTCCCGGCTCTCATTGACCAAATCTGGGACAAAGAAGGCGATGACATGGTGGAGTTGGGGATCTTCCTTGCTTCGAACGATACACCTCAGCCTGCGACATGCTTTGTTCCTAAAGCTCTTCGGTTGCAGGTAGGCGACTTGATTGGTTGTTCAGTTATACCTAGAGAAAGCCGTCCGTTTATTATGGCGCAATGCAAGCTTAAGCCGGAATACAGCGTTAAGAACGGTGGCTGGGTTGTTGAGACAGCTTTTCATGTTCATGCCTAATCCATCCATCAAGCAGGACGCACTAAAGTGCGCCCCTTATGTCAAACGTTAGGTGTCCATGCACTGCCTCCCCGAAATTACTGTTGCCTCAGACAAGCCCTATTGGCTTACTCGTGAAAGCTTCTTGGCACACTTCGATCAAGATGATTTTCTGTGCCGTGAATCACAAGAAATTACTAATGCCTATTTGGCTTCATGGTTTGTGGACGTAACGGAAAATCCCAGAAGATTCATGTTGCCAGCCGTACAACTAATTGAGGGGAAAACTCAATTCATTAATGGGCGGCATCGTACGGCTGTACTTTTTAACTCTATGCATGAGATACCAATTGCAGTAACTCGCGTAGATAAAGAAAGCCAAGAACTTTTTCAAAGCCTATCCTTTCGGCCATTGGACGTTCAAATCTTAATTGAAATTCCAAATCTTTCAATAAAAGAGCAACTCCCGTGAAACTGTCTCCTAGCCTCTCGGTCAAGGAATGAGGAGACTAAAAACCTTCCCCTTGCCGCCAAAAGATGTAAAACTAAACCCATCAGGTAAATTAAGCGGTTGCGGGCACTTCGTCAAATCCAGAATTTCGGGATGAAGTGCAAGGCGCACGGCGCGCAGGAACCGAGACAGTACAATGAGTACGGCGAGGTTATGAGCACCGCGCAACGCCGCAATTCGCCCGAAGAATGGATTTGTTGGGAGACACGATATGTTTGAGTCTGCAGAGCTAGGTCATAAGATAGACAAAGCCACCTACGGCAAGGAAGTCCCGGTATTGCGTGAAGCGCTACTGGACATGCAGCTCGACCTCGCGGCCAGCGCCAAATTCCCTGTCATCATTCTCATCGGCGGTGTAGATGCCGCCGGACGTGGCGAGACCGTCAACCTGCTCAATGCATGGATGGACCCACGCAACATCCAGACCCACGGCATGGGCGAACCCTCCGACGAAGAGCTCGACCGCCCGATGATGTGGCGCTTCTGGCGCTCACTCCCGCCCAAAGGCAAGATCGGTATGTTTCTTGGCTCCTGGTACACCTGGCCTATCCTCAACCGCGTTGCCGGCATCACCAAGGTGGCCGACCTGGACCAGAGCCTAGAACGCGCCAAGCGCCTGGAAAAGATGCTGACCGACGAAGGCGCACTGATTATCAAATTCTGGCTGCATCTTTCCAGGGAGAAACAGGAAAAGCGCCTGAAGGCGTTGGAAAAAGACCCCAAGACCAGTTGGCGCGTGACCAAGCGCGACTGGGAGCATTACAAACTTTACGACAAATTCCTCACCGTGCATGAGAAAGTCATCCGCCACACCAGCACCGCCGAAGCGCCGTGGATCATCGTCGAGGGTTTTGATGCGCGCTACCGTAGCTTGACGGTGGCCAAGGTGATCCTTGAAACCATCAATAAGAGGCTGACCGAGGAGGGACACAAGAAAAAACCGGCAGCTTCGATACCGCGACTGCTGCCTTCCATAGACAACCTGCATGTGCTCAAGGCGCTAGACCTTAGCCAAAAACTGGAAAAGCAACAGTTTCTGGAGGAACTCGGCAAATATCAGGGCAAGCTGGCCCAGCTGACGCGCAGCCCGAAATT
>JANYIK010000050.1 GCA_025362115.1 Methylophilaceae bacterium | reverse complement strand
CACATACGGGAGGGTTCAAGCTTGCCATTTTTAAGCTTCCTTAATTGGTTACAATGGAACAAATTTTAACACCGTCTCCAAAAACTCCGTCATTCCCGCAGAGGCGGGAATCCAGTCGAGTCAACGACGGGTGATATAGCTGCAAATCACTCCGTAGAATTTTGGCTGGATTCTGGCCTACGCCAGAATGACGATACTAGAAAGTTTGGTATCTAAGTTCATGCCCAAGTCTCGTTTTTACTGCCCAGCCAAACTCGCCAATGGGGCGATTCTGAACCTGCCCGACAACGCTGCTCATCATGCAAGCAAAGTGTTACGCATGAAAGCAGGTGACACGCTCACCCTATTTGATGGCGACGGCGAAGACTATCTGGCGGAGATTTTACGCATCAACAAAAGTGAAGTCGCTGTCAAAATCAGCGCCGGCCAAACGGTGATGTGTGAATCGCCACTCAAAGTTACCTTAGCCCAAGCCATCTCTAGCGGCGAGCGCATGGAATTCACCCTGCAAAAAGCCGTGGAATTGGGTGTCAATGCCATCCAGCCCATCGCTGCCGAGCGCAGCGTGGTCAAACTATCAGGCGAACGCGCCGAGAAACGCATCGAACATTGGCAAAACGTGGTGATCTCCGCCTGTGAGCAATCAGGTCGTGCTACCGTGCCGCAAGTCTCGCCCATCCTAGGCTTGGCCAATTGGCTAGGTCAACCGCAACAATTTTCCCTAAAACTCCTGCTCTCCCCCACCGCCGATAACTCTCTGCATACTCTGCCCAAACCAGATGGTGAAATCTGCCTACTAATTGGTTGCGAAGGTGGTCTCAGCCCGCAAGAACAACAATTAGCTGAAAGTTGCGGTTTCAAGCCGGTGCGCCTAGGGGCAAGGGTGCTACGCACCGAAACTGCCGCAATGGCAGCTTTAGCGGCGATGCAAACTTTGTGGGGAGACTTTTAGCTTTAAATATCCTTGATTCGAAGCTGGAAGTGGAAAGCATTTGAGTAATTGTCAGAATCCAATTGGCCAACAACAACGAAATGATTCATGGATCATAGTTAAAGCACCACCTGAGTACCTAGCTCAACTACCCTATTAGGTGGGAGCCGGAAATATATCGCTGCGCTCCCAGCATTGCGGAACATGGCAACAAAGAGCTTTTCGCGCCACAGCGCCATGTCCGAACCGATCTTTGGAATCAAGGTTTCCCGCCCAAGGAAAAACGAAGTATTCATCATATCCAATGCTAACCCATGTGAAGCACAGTCCCCAAGGGCTTTGGGCAAATCTGGCTGATCCATAAAGCCAAACATCACCTTAACTCGAAAGAATCTCTCATCAATCTGCTCAACCTTCACTTGATCCTGTTTAACATGAGGAATATCCAAGGTTTCTACAGTTAGTATCAACACCTGCTCATGCAGACTTTTATAGTGTTTCAGGCTGTGCAACAAAGCATGCGGCGTCATATCGGCATTGGGGGTAAGGAATATTGCCGTACCCGGTATGCTAGCCATACCAGACTTTGAGACATTCTCTACCAACTTAGTAAGTGGCAAAGCATCGCTAGACAGTCGTTTGTAAAGCAGCGCCCTGCCTTGTTTCCATGTGATCATCAGGATGAATACGCCCGATCCCAGCAATAGCGGGAACCAGCCCCCTTCGCGTATCTTGAGCAGATTGGCGGAAAAATAAACAATATCGACCGCCAAAAAACTGCCCGCAACAGCCAGACTCAAGCCCCAGCCCCAACCCCACAGCTTACGCACCACGACAAAGGCTAACAGCGTGGTGATTACCATGGTACCCGTAACGGCAATGCCGTAAGCTGCAGCCAGTTTAGATGACGAGCCAAATCCGACCACTAACACGGCTACAGCAATCATCAACGCCCAATTAATACCAGGTAAGTAAATCTGACCTCGCTCCTGCTGCGAGGTATGCTGAATCTCCATACGTGGGGCATAGCCGAGTTGCATAGCTTGCTGCGTGATGGAATAGGTACCGGAAATAACGGCCTGTGAGGCGATCACTGTAGCAGCCGTAGCCAGCACGACCATAGGCAGTAACGCCCAATTGGGTGCCATCAGGTAGAACGGGTTGGCAATGGCCTGTGGGTTAACGAGCAGCAAAGCACCCTGCCCGTAGTAGTTGAGAACCAGCCCGGGCAACACTAGGCCGAACCATGCCAGTTGCACAGGTTTGCGACCGAAGTGACCCATGTCGGCATACAGTGCCTCGGCGCCGGTGACCGCCAGTACCGTTGCCCCCAGCGAAAAATACCCTAGTGTCGGGTCAACCATGAAGTAACGTAAGGCATGTACCGGGTTGAGTGCTGCCAGCACTTGCGGTGCGGCAGCGATATTGACGATGCCCAATAAGCCCAGAATGAAGAACCACAACACCACGATCGGACCGAAGAATTTACCGATGCTGGAGGTGCCATGCTTTTGAACGAGAAACAGGCCAATCAGCACAGCCAACGAAATCGGGATGATGTAAGGCTTGAATGCGGGTGTGACGATCTCCAGCCCTTCGACCGCAGATAGCACGGAAATAGCGGGGGTGATGACGCTGTCACCGTAAAACAATGCAGCACCGAACAGCCCCAGCAACATCAACAATGGACCATAAGGGCGATTGCTCACGCCGCGCTGCACCAGCGCCATCAGAGCCATGATGCCACCCTCGCCCCTGTTGTCGGCACGCATCACGAACACCACGTATTTCAAGGCGACCACAATCATCAGCGACCAGAATATCACTGAAAGGATGCCTAGGATATTATCTGGGGTGATGGGTACCGGATGGTGCGCACCGGCAAAGATTTCGTGAATGGTGTACAGCGGACTGGTGCCGATGTCGCCATAAACGACACCCAGCGCGGCAAGCGCCAATGTCGACGTACGACTTTTGTTATTCTCGGACATGTTGACTAACTCCTAGGGTTCAAAACGGTAGCCCACACCAGTTTCGGTGAGCAAGTGGATGGGTTGTGCTGGATCAATCTCCAGCTTCTGGCGCAGATGGCTCATGTAAATGCGCAAATAGTGCGAACTCTCGGTGTGGTTTGGCCCCCATACCTCCTGCATCAGGCGGCGGTGACTCATAATTTTTCCGCTATTGGCCAGCAGCGATCCCAGTAGGCGATATTCTGTGGGGGTGAGATGCACCGGAACGCCATTGCGCATCACGCTGTGGCGGGATAAGTCCACTTCTACATCAGCAAAGCATTGCTTGGGTGAGGTTTCCAAGCCCTGCAACCTGCGCCGCGTCACTGCTCTTACCCTTGCCAACAGTTCACCGATACCGAAAGGCTTGGTCAGATAATCGTCGGCACCCGCGTCGAGTGCGAGTATCTTGTCCCGCTCTTCGGTACGGGCTGAGAGAATAAGGATGGGAGCGGTGGACCAGGTACGGAAGTCACGCACTACTTCTACACCGTCCATATCCGGCAATCCCAAGTCCACTACCAGTAAATCCGGCTTGCGCGAACCCGCCTCGATCAGTCCGCGCTTCCCGTTTTCTGCCTCAAAAACTTTCCAGCCTTCGGTTTCCAGCGCTTCTTTTACAAACCGTCTTATCTGCGGCTCGTCTTCAATAAGAATTACGGTATTGGCAGGAGTCATCGCGGATTTGCCTTACTGCTCAGAATCTACACACGGAGGATTGCCCAAAGGCAGCCAGAAAGTGACGCAGGCACCGCCTCCTTCACAATTACTGGCTTTGATCTTGCCACCATGCGCCTCAACGATGGCGCGGCAGATGGCCAATCCCAGCCCGACACCTATTGTTGAAGATTCACTCTTTCCACGCGAAAACATAGTGAACAAGGATTCTATCTGGTCAGCAGGGAATCCCTGACCGTGGTCACGTAAAGCGACACAGGCATACTCCCCCTCAACAAATCCACGCACTTCAATCGGTGCACCAACCGCAGAATACTTGGCGGCATTTTCCAACAGATTACATAACACCCGCTCCAGCAATACATCATCAAACTCCACCAATGGCAAATCAGGCGCCAGCACGACTTTCACCGGATGTTGGCTCAGGGCGGACTTTAACAGTTTGATGGAGGAACCAATGACATCCTCGAATAGTTGCCAATCCTTGCGTAGCTCTACCTTGCCGGCGTGCAACCGGGCCATGTCTAGCAGATTGTCCAGCAAATTATTCATTGCGCGCGCTTGATCGCGGATTGAAGTGGCAGCGTTGTACACGTTTTCAAGTTGTGGCTCTGCGGCTAGCGCCAACACATCAGCCATACCCACAAGGCCAGTAAGTGGGGTGCGCAGGTCATGCGAAAGTGCTGAGAGGACGGAACTTCGCAGACGTTCGGCAGAAGCTTCCAGCTGTGTCTGTTGCGCCACTTCCACATAATGCAGGCGCTCAATGGCAATGGCTGTCAGATTGGCGACAGCTTCGAACTGTTTTTTGTCGATATTATTGCTTGCCTTAATGTTCGATGCATTGGTTTCTATCACCATCACACCACGCACTTCACTTGGCGATTTCAGCGGCAAAATCAGGGTATGTCCACCAACATCAGATAATTGACTAGTATCAATCAGGCTGCCCTGTTTGATTGCCATGTAAGCAAGGCTGGCTAACGCAACCTGATGACCAAGCGAAGGTAACTCTCCGTCAACATCCAGTAAATGCAGCGTTGCGCTATGCGCCGACCCCGACATATACTGCACCAGCACTTGTGCAACCTGTTCTTGAGTAGCTGTGCCCGCCAGATCACGAGCCAGTTCGTAGAGGCGATGCGTATTACGTTCGCGCTCCAGCGCAGCCTCAGCCTGCATGTGCAGCGTTGCCGCCAAATGAGCAGTAGCAAGTCCCACCGCCAGCATAACCGCGAACGTCACCAGATACTGCACATCATTCACCGCAAACGAAAGTCTTGGAGGAACAAAGAAAAAATCGAACAGCGCTACCGCTAGAAAGGCTGACATGACCGCCGGGCCACGGCCAAGCTTGAGTGCTATCAGGAAAACTACCAGCAAGAACAACATGACGATATTCGCCAAATCAAGAAAATGTCGAAGTGGTGTAGCGGCAATGGTGGTTACTGCACAGAAAACTATTGCTATCAAATAGCTTTGCTTTACAGTAAAAGTTTTGGCTTTGTGTTGCATAGATTCTGCTCCTTTCATCCTAAACTGGATGAAGTGACATTTGCTATGCAGAATGCTCTAAGTAATGCAAAAATTGTGTAAATTTTTCAATGGCTGCTTTGGATTGTGAGGAGAATCTAGTAGAAACTTAGGGTAATTAAAGCACCAAACTCAAATAACGCGTCATCGGCAACACAATCAACATCAGCAACAATTGCGCACCTATCAATACAATCAGCGGAGTGAAGTCTATGCCGCTAGCGCTGCTAATGCGTCGGCGCAATGGATTGAGCAAGGGGCGTGTCAGGCATTCCAGTACCGGCGCGACTAGCGAATAAGGGTTCACCCAACTCAACACTGCTTGTATCACCACGGCGTACATAAAAATATAGACCGACAATCGTAGCAATGCGACAAACACCAGCCCCAATATAGCCAAATACGCCAGAGTAGTGGCCACCAAAATGGGATAGCCATGTAGCGATAAAGTGGCGATTTGCAATATCAATTGGGCAAAAAAAGCCAGCACCAACGTGGATAAATCCAACCCCGACCAGGAAGGTATGACGCGCCGTAAAGGTCGCACCGCAAAATCGGTCACCGCGACTACGGTTTGTGACACCGGGTTATGGAATGGCGCACGTGTGAGCTGCAAGTAAAAACGTAATAACGTGGCTATCGTGAACAAGCCGAACACGGTATCAAGTAAAAAATCTACAGCTTCTATCATTTAGTCTTTCCCTAAAATATCACCAAGCTCGGCTGAACGCGCCGCAGCGGCGTGGATTGCGCGGACGATGTTTTGTTTGATTGCAGAGCCTTCCATACTCAGAATCGCCTGCTCCGTGGTGCCGCCTTTGGAGGTGACTTGCGC
>JANYIK010000009.1 GCA_025362115.1 Methylophilaceae bacterium | reverse complement strand
GGATGCGCCGCAAACCAGCACCGAGCATCGGCAGGCGATGGTGAGTTTGGCGATTGCGGATAATCCTTTGTTCAAACTGGATGTGCGCGAATTAGCCAAAACGACCCCATGCTACACGGTGGAAACGCTGGCGGAATTACGTGCCGAACTGGGTGCTGAGCAGCCTATCTGCTTGCTGATGGGCGCGGACGCTTTTCTTGGCCTGCCCAAATGGCACCAGTGGCGCGAGTTGTTTAATCTGGCGCATATCGTGGTCGCGCATCGCCCCGGCTATAGCGAAGACACTTGGCGTAGTGCGATGGATTACGAATTGCTGCTGGAATGGCAACAGCGCCAAACAGCAGAACATACCGATGTGCATATACAAGCTTCTGGCAAGATTGTCTCACACACCATGACCGCGCTGGACATCTCTGCCAGCCGCATTCGCCAGATGCTGGAAAATAGCCAAAGCCCGCGTTATCTGCTGCCGGATGCCGTATTGGACTATATTCATACTCACCTGCTTTACTCTAATCTTTTTCAAGGACTCACATGACAGTAGAAGAAATGCAACAAGCCGTGGTCGCAGCGCTGGAAGACGTAAAAGGCTACGACATCAAGGTGATGGACGTATCAAAAATGACCTCCATCGCCAGTTATATGGTCATCGCCAGTGGCAGTTCCAACCGCCAAACCAAGTCACTGGCCAACAACGTGGCGGTCAAACTCAAAGAGCTTGGCGCACATGTCTATGGCGTAGAGGGCAACGAAACTGGAGATTGGGTATTGGTAGACTTGGGAGATGTGTTGGTACATGTGATGCTGCCTGCGGTGCGCGATTACTACAACCTAGAACAACTGTGGGGCGCGGCAGAGACTAGCAGAAAGACCAAGGCTGACAGTAAGGCGGCATGAAGCTGAAAATTGTTGCCGTAGGCCACAAAATGCCCGCCTGGATTTCGGCAGGCTGCGACGAATACTCCAAACGTATGCCGCGCGAAGCTGGCATTCAACTCATCGAACTCAAACCCAATAGCCGCGCTGCCGGAAAGACCGGGGAACAAATTCGCGAGGCAGAAGCGACGCGGATTCTGGATGCCGTGGGCAAGGATTACCTTGTCACGCTGGATGAACGCGGACAAGAACTTGGCACACTCAAACTGGCAGAAAAATTCAAAGATTGGCTGAGTTTGGGTCGTGACGTGAGTTTGGTTATAGGCGGCGCAGATGGGTTGCATGATAGCGTGAAACAACGTGCCGATTGGACGTGGAGCTTAAGTCCGCTCACGCTCCCGCATGGCATGGTACGGGTCATTCTGGCGGAACAGCTCTACCGCGCCTGGAGCGTCATCAACCATCACCCCTATCATCGCGAATAGTCTTTATTGACATGCCATATAAGATATAGCCATAATTCAGCATGTGGCAAATTCAAGAACACCGCAGGGTCAGCAAGCAGCTTGATCAAACCGTCCCGCTGGAAATTTTGAAACGCTACGAAAAATGGAAAGACGTTGCCATACTCTCTGGCTCACAAGGCCTACGTGCCATAAAAGGTTTTCATGACGAGGCCTTGTCGGGCGAATGGCAAGACCACCGTTCTTCCAGACTGGGCCTGCAATGGCGGGTGATTTACCGAGTCGTTGCAGAGATTTTATTGGTGCAGGTGATTCATGTCACGCCGCACGACTACAGGAGACCATGAAATGAATGAGTTTACTCCCGCAAAAAAACGCGTCGAAGTCTCGGTGGGTGAGTCGGTGCGCATCATCAGAGAGCTGCAAGAACTCAGCCAGAACCAGTTGGCTGCTCTGACCAACATTCCTCAGGCCACCATTTCTGCCATTGAAAACGGGCGCGTCAATTTGGGCGTAGATCGTGCAACGGTATTGGCTCGCGCGCTCAAATGTCACCCGGCGGTACTGGTGTTTCCTGGGTGGGAGATTTCTGAAGAATTGGCGGCTTAGTCTTTTTAATTAGATCGCAAAAAACGCCTCAACCTCCGCCAGCTCCTTGGTGCGCTTGAACGGTGGCAGGCTCTGCCAGATACGCCTTCCATACGGTTTACTCAACATGCGCGGGTCGCAAATCATCAACACTCCACGGTCGGTTTCATCGCGTATCAACCTCCCCGCCCCTTGTTTGAGGGTAATCGCCGCATAAGGCAACTGATATTCCATGAAGGCGTTTTTGCCCTCGGAGTTGAGCTTGTCTATACGCGCCGCCAGTACCGGATCATCCGGCGGCGCAAACGGCAGCTTGTCTATGATGACCACCGACAGTGCATCGCCTTTCACGTCTACGCCTTCCCAAAAGCTCTGGCTACCCACCAGCACCGCGTCACCGAGCTGGCGAAAACGCTCCAGCAACTCCGTGCGCGTGGCATCGCCTTGAATCAATAGCGGATACGTCAATCCCTCGCGGTCAAACGCAGCGGCCAGCCATTCGTGGATTTGGCGCATGGCTTTTAAGCTGGTACACAGCACAAAAGCGCGGCCACGGCTGGCCTTGATGACCGGTAGCGCGGCTTCTGATACGGCCAAAATGTAGTCTGGGCTATTGGGGTCGGGCAAGCCTTGCGGGGCGTAGAGCAACGCTTGGCTCTCGTAATCGAACGGGCTTTCCCAGCGTTTGGTTTTGGCCTCCAGCAACCCCATTTGCGCCAGATAATGGCTGAAATCTTCTTTTACCGCGAGCGTCGCCGAAGTAAAAATCCAGGTGCAAGGCTTGGCATCAATCTGCTTGCTAAAGATTTCGGCGATAGAGAGCGGGGTCGCATGTAGCACCACAGAATGCGTGAACACCTCCACCCAACGCACCAGGTTCTCATTGGCTCCCACCTGCCAATCCTTGAGCTGCTGTACTAATGACATCGCCCGTTGCCAGCAGTTTTCCAGACCGGGGCCGCGCTCGGCCTGCGTTTCCAGCAACTTGGCTAAATCCGCCAGTTTTTCTGCAACATTGCCCAGCGCCGGGGTGAAATCCTTGAAGCTCAACGCCCGCTGGACGGGCATACGAGCGCCGTCCTGGCCGAATACCAAACGAAAATCTTTGGTGGCTTTTTCCAGCGCTGCCGTTAGCGTGGGTAAATCTACGCAATCCTTAGCATCGGTTAGATATTCGCTGTGGGCGTCACGCGCCAGATCCATGAAAAAACTGGTGGTGAGGTCTTCGCCAAAGAACAGCCCGGCGGTCTCCGGCAACTGGTGCGCCTCGTCGAAGATGACGGTGTTGGCCGACGGCAACAGTTCGGCCACGCCCTCGTCGCGCAACATCACATCAGCAAAGAACAAATGATGGTTCACCACCACCACCTCCGCTGCCAGCGCGTTTTTACGCGCTTCCATCACAAAACATTCCTTGTAATCCGGGCATTCCGAGCCCAGGCAGTTGTCACGGGTGGAAGTGACGGCAGGCCAGATAGTGGCGTTCTCCGGCACGTCGGGCAATTCATTTTTATCCCCACTACGGCTGGTTTTGGCGAATTTCTTGATGATGTGCACATACTTGGCGTCGTCGCGGTTCATGAACCGGCCTTCGTTCACCGCGCGATTGAGGTGGTAATGGCACACATAGTTGGCGCGGCCTTTGAGGATGGCCACTGTCACCGGCGCTTTCAAGGCATCACGCACGGCGGGCAAATCGCGGTTGAATAATTGATCCTGTAGCGTTTTGGTGCCAGTAGAAATGATGACTTTACCGCCAGAAAGCAATGCGGGGACAAGATAGGCAAAGGTCTTGCCAGTGCCAGTACCGGCCTCGGTCACCAGCACACTGTTGTCACGGATGGCCTCGTCAATCGCCTCGGCCATTTCAAGCTGCTGGGTACGCAGACGGAAATCCGGCGTGGCACGAGAAAGCGCACCGTCGTCGCCAAAGATTTGGGATAAATCTGCCACCTTTGCTAAAGCGCCAACCAGTCGCGCAAAAGAATATCGAAACGCAACATCTCATCACTGGTCAGCGCACCAATACATTCGCCAATACGTGATTTTTTAACGGTAGAAACCTTGTCAGCACGAATTTCGCACACCTGGCGCAAACCATTGCCAGCAGACGGCTGTATCCTAAAACTCAGCTCGTCATCTACCAGCACGGTGCTTATTGGGCAAACGATAATGCTTTCTTTGTTGGCGAGATACGCGCTTTTTTGCACGACCAAGACTGGGCGCGGTTTAGCGGTAAAGTCAGCGGCTCTATCCGCACACAGCGCAATGTCACCGCGCTTCAAGGCCAATCGCCAAAATCGGACAAGTCATCCTGCTTATCCGCCTCGTTAAACGCCTGCATACGGCGGTCTATCTCCTCCTGCACTACGCCCAACTTCATGCTATCGAGGTAATAAGTAATGGCCTCGTTGATCAGCAGGTTACGCGGCTTGTGCGTGACATTCACCGCGCTTGCCAGCTTGTGTTCCACGCTGCGGTTAAGCCTGACAGTCACTTGCATTTTGCCCTCCTGCATTCAAGTAGTGATACAGCATATCACACCCCGGCAAAAACCTTACAGATGATCCAGCGGACTGGTCACGCCGCGCCCGCCTTTATTGAGTACGTGGGTATAGATCATGGTGGTGGAAACATCCGAGTGACCCAGCAGCTCCTGCACGGTGCGGATGTCGTAGCCTGCTTGCAACAAGTGTGTAGCAAAAGAATGCCGCAACGTGTGGGGAGTGGCGGGCTTCACCAACCCAGCATCGCGCACCGCCTGTTTCATGGCACGCTGCACGCCCTTTTCATCCAGATGATGGCGGCGCGTAACACCAGAACGCGGATCAACAGACAGATTCTTCGAGGGGAACACATACTGCCAGCCCCATTCACGCCCAGCATTGGGATATTTTTTATCCAGCGCAAAAGGCAGATACACCTCGCCAAAACCCTGCGCCAAATCCTCATCATGCAACGCTTTCACCTTCACCAAATGCAGTTTGAGCTTGGCAACCACCGCCTCTGGCAACATCGTCACCCTATCCTTGAAGCCCTTACCTTCACGCACAATAATCTCGTTGCGCGAAAACTCCACGTCTTTCACCCGCAATCGCACCGCCTCCATCAAGCGCATCCCGCCGCCATACAGCAACGAAGCAATCAACAAATGTGAACCAGTCAACCGCGACAACACCGCCTGCACCTCGCTCACTGTCAACACCACGGGTAAACGTTTAGGCGCTTTGGCTTGCGTGACGTTATCCAGCCAGGGCAATTTTATTTCCAGCACCTCGCGGTAAAGGAACAGCAACGCGCTTTTTGCCTGGTTTTGGGTAGAGGCAGCCACTTTCCCCGCCACCGCAAGATGGGTGAGAAAGGCCTCTATATCCGCTGCCCCCAAATCTTTTGGGTGGCGCTTGTCATGGAAGAAAATATAGCGTTTAATCCAATCCACATACGTTTGCTCAGTGCGAATGCTGTAA
>JANYIK010000158.1 GCA_025362115.1 Methylophilaceae bacterium | reverse complement strand
CGCCGTCCGTTGGTGTAAGTGGAGTTTTCTACGGCCACGTCGTCGCTGGTGAGTATTGTTGCGTGTTCAAACGGCAGCATTTCCGCCGCCATTTCAAAATTCATCACGTCTCCTGCATAGTTTTTGACAATAAAAAGTACGCCTTTTCCGCTTTCTACGGCTTGCGCGGCTTCCAACATCTGGTCTGGCGTGGGCGAGGTAAAAACATGTCCGGGACAAGCGGCATCTAACATACCATGCCCTACAAATCCGCCGTGTAGCGGCTCGTGACCTGAGCCACCACCGGAAATCAGCGCCACTTTATTACGGGCTTTTTGCGCGCGAGTCAAATAATGTGGGTCAAGATGCAAAGCGACCAAATCGGGATGCGCTGCGGCGAAGCCTGATAGGCTTTCTACCAAGATGTCGTCTACTTCGTTGATGAATTTTTTCATAAATTTACCCATGTGAAAATTGATGCGTAATTTTCAAATAAACGTCATTCCCGCGGAGGCGGGAATCCAGATCAGCCAATGGTGACGAGATAGCATCACTGCACTCCGTTGATGTTCGACTGGATTCCCGCCTTCGCGGGAATGACGGCATTGCGAGTTTTTTAGTTGAAATACCTTTTATGCAAAGGATTTCACTTTCACTAGCCACTTACTAAATCACACACCGCGTTAATCATAATCTGGCAGCTTTTAGCCCCCGGATCTATATGGCCAATGGCGCGTTCACCCAGAAATGCTGCGCGGCCTTTAGTGGCAATCATGTCGCGGGTGGCTAATACGCCGCGTTCGGCTTCTTGTTTCAGTGCTTGTGACAAGGCCTCTCGCTCAGCATTAGCTTGTTCTACAAACACTTTTGCCACCGGAATCAGCACATCGAGCATGGTTTTTTCGCCCACGTTGGCTTTACCACGGGCTTGGATGGCTACTACTCCGCTGTGAAAAGCGGCGGCGATAGCTGTCATGTCATTGCCGCCATTATCCTTGATGGTTTTCGCCATCGCCATAAAAAAACTTCCCATCAATACGCCAGAAGCGCCGCCTACGGTGGAAAGCAGCTTCATACCTATTTTTTGCAGCGTGGCATCCGCAGGTAAAGATGCCAACTCGTCGCGCATAGCGACGATGGTAGCCGCGCCACGTTTCATATTGATGAAATGGTCACCATCGCCAATCTCGCGGTCTAGCGATTCAAGCACCGATTCACTACTTAAAATGGCGTGATTGATGGCCTCGGCGGCTTGCAAAATAAAAGAAGTTTGCATGGCTTATCCCAAATATTCCCGAGCGGCTTGTTCATCCAATCGCATCTGGCTTTTTAGCTCCTCCACATTGGCAAATTTAAGCTCGTCGCGGATTTTGTGCAAAAAATGTACGCGCACATGCTGATTGTAGAGGTCACCGTTAAAGTCGAAAAGATGCACTTCCAGCGTAGGTTTGCCGTCGGTTTTGACTGTAGGTCTTACGCCCAAACTCGCCACGCCGGGCAACTCCTTGGTACCCACGCCGCTCACCCGTACCGCATAGATGCCGGTCAGCGGTGGCTGGTCGTGGTGCATTTGTACGTTGGCCGTGGGGTAACCCAAGGCGCGGCCTAATTTGTCGCCATGCACCACATGGCCGCTGATGCTGTAGTCGCGACCCAACAAGGCTTTGGTGGTACTCAAATTGCCTGATGCCAACGCATCGCGCACGGCAGTACTGGAAACTCGCTCGCCCGCCAACATCACTGGTGATATAGGTTCTACACTAAAACCTAACCGCGCTCCGCTGTCACGCAAACTCGCTACATCGCCGCTACGTTTGGCACCAAAGCGGAAGTCCTCACCCACCATCACACGCTTCACGGCTAAGGCCTGATGCAGAATATCGGCCATGAAAGCCTGTGCGCTCATGGCGGCAAAGGTGGTATCAAAGTGGCAGACGTGAACTTTTTCTACACCTGCGGCTTCCATCAATTTCAGCTTCTCCCGCAGCGAGGTTAGCCTTGGCGGAGCTTGCTCTGGGGTGAAAAACTCGCGCGGATGCGGCTCAAAGGTCATCACGCAAGAGTTGATATTGAGTGTCTGAGCCTGACTAATTAAGCGCTGAAAAACCGCCTGATGGCCAATGTGTACGCCATCAAAGTTGCCTATTGCCAACACACACGGAGCTACGGCCACTTTAGGGAAATGTCGCAATACTTCCATTACACGTTTTCCATCACACCGTCGTTCGCCTTATAAAGTCTTTAGGGCGAAAACCAAGCATCCATAATGCCGCGAAATAGCTTATCGCCCCCAGCGTTACCAATCCGAACAGGTAGATGATGCGTAGCTTGGCACCGATATGGAGCCAAAAATCATCGCTGATCATGGCGAAGTGTAGGATCACTGACATGAAGACTACGGCTGTAGTAACTTTCAGGAAGAATATGCGCCACCCCGCCTGTGGCTGGTAGATGCCGGCACGGCGTAGATGATGGTAGAGCAACCCTGCGTTAAGGCAGGCTCCCAAGCCAATGGAGAGCGCTAGCCCTGCGTGCTGCAGTTTCCAGATGAAGATCAGGTTCATGACCTGAGTCATGACTAGAGTGAAGATAGCGATCTTTACCGGAGTTTTGATGTTTTGCCGCGCGTAAAAACCGGGGGCGAGCACCTTTACCATAATCAGACCCAGCAAGCCCAGACTGTAGGCTATGAGAGCTTGGCGCGTCATCCACACATCATGGATGGTGAAAGCGCCGTAATAGAACAACCCACTAACGAGTGGGATGGCCAACACCGCCAGAGCAGCGGCGGCAGGCAGGGCAAGAATCAAGGTCAGGCGCAGACCCCAATCAAGCAATTGGGAATATTCTACATGCGCATCCTCGCTAAAGGTTTTGGACAGACTGGGTAGCAGGATAGTCCCCAATGCTACTCCCAGTACCCCGGTGGGAAACTCCATCAACCTGTCGGCGTAATAAAGCCAGGAAACGCTGCCAGTGACCAGGAAAGAAGCGAAAATGGTATTGATTAGCAGGGAGATTTGACCGATGGAAACACCAAACATCGCTGGGCCCATCAACTTGACGATGCGCCATACCCCTTCGTCATGCCAATCCAGATTGAAGCGGGGTCGGAAACCCATTTTGATCAGATAGGGTACTTGAAAGATTAGTTGTAATACTCCCCCGATAACGACAGCCCAGGCCAACGCCATCACCGGTGGGTCGAAATAGGGTACGAAGAACAGCGAGATGACGATGAAGGATACATTGAGCAACGTCGGCGTGAATGCAGGGATGGAGAACTTGCCGTAAGTGTTCAGTACCGCGCCCGCCAGCGAGGCCATGGAAATGAACAGGATATAAGGGAAGGTGATACGCAGTAGACTGACGGTGAGTTCGAACTTGTCCGGGCTGGTGTGAAATCCGGGCGCGCTGAGATACACCACCCAAGGCGCTGCCAGGATGCCGATAATCGTTACCAACAGTAGTACTAGCGCCAGCAGGCTACCGACATGGTTTACCAGTGTGCGTGTGGCTTCTTCCCCGCGTCTGGTCTTGTATTCGGCCAGAACAGGTACGAAAGCCTGCGAGAAGGCACCCTCAGCGAACATGCGACGCAACAGATTAGGTATCTTGAATGCAACAAAGAAAGCGTCAGTAGCTAATCCGGCCCCGAATATTCTCGCCACCAGGGTATCACGCACAAACCCCAAAATACGCGAGAGGAAAGTCATGCTGCCTACGGTGGCTAAGGCTTTAAGAAGGTTCATAAAAGGCTGCTTTGGAAAAAGCGCATGTTACCATGTGCGCCTTGTCTATTTCGCCTTGCAAAAAGCAGGATGCGTCTATATACTCACGCGTTTTCGATTTTGGCTTAACCCCTAGCGTTTTTTGGAGTAATTGAATGGCTAACACCGCACAAGCACGTAAACGTGCAAGACAAGCAGTAAAACAACGTGGTCACAACGCAAGCCTGCGTTCTGAACTGCGTACCGCAATCAAAAATGTAGCAAAAGCAATTTTGGCAGGCGACAAAGCCGCTGCCAAGGCCTTATTTGAAGCCAATACCAGCGTGATTGACCGTATTGCCGATAAGAACATCATCCACAAAAACAAGGCTGCTCGTCATAAGAGTCGCATGTCTGCAGCAATCAAGGCAATGGCGTAATTCTGAGTTTGTAAATACTAAAAAGGCCAACCCTAGGGTTGGCCTTTTTTATGGCGGTTTTTCTGGGCTATCGAGCGTTTGCAGCAATTTGTAGCCTAGGTCGAGTGCAACGCAACCCGGGTTACGCCTTCGGCTTCACCTAGGCTACGTTCGTTCAACAAGGCGACCTGTAACGTACTTATGAAGGACACTGGACATCAGTGTTTGATAAGGAATAGCTTCCTCTGCGGCTCTGGCCTGAATATCATCAAGATCGCGCGAAGAGATACGAATATTGACCCTCTTGTCTTTAGTCAGCGATGCCGAGGCCATTGCCGCAAAGCGGGCTATTTCGTTTTTGCCTTTCGAGGAGGGCTGCCATTCACCTCTTTCAAAAGAGGCCAGAATTTCTTCCTCAAGCTTTCTTTCTTCGTCCATTTCAACGCTCCTCATCAAGATAGATCCGAG
>JANYIK010000127.1 GCA_025362115.1 Methylophilaceae bacterium | reverse complement strand
TCACGCGGCAATGTTGCTACGCCGCCCGTTTCTATTAGGCGAAACAGGCCGCTGCGGTATAAATCGGCTGATATGACTTGCGACAAGTCATCTTTTTTCAAAGGGTGATTAAACGGCAAAACGGCAATAGGGATTTGCTGTGCTGCGCCACCGATAATTTCAATATCCAGCGCAGCGTTTGCGCCAAAAGGTAACAGAAAACTTAACAATAAAAAGATTCTTAGCATGGTTTGATTATAAATCGAAAATAGGGCTATTCATTAGGTTTGAACTTGAGATTGAGGTCACGGAATTGGCTAAAAAGTTCCTGCGGCGGCATGGGCAGCGGTTGCGCGGCCAGAATAGCGCTTTCCACGGCTTGGTCGCAGGCTGCCATATTGCTGCTTTTCACCAGGCGCGGTGTACCGTTTACATCACCAGTTGGCATCAGGCTGATAGCAAACACCGGCTCTGGTTTACCCGTGCCGCACAGTTGTTTATTCACTCTGCGCTGAATGGCGGCAATGATCCTTGCCTTGTATTTGTTGATTTCGTCGGCGTTGGCAGAGGGTTGCCCAGCAGCGGCTAGCAAATCAGCTGCCCGCTTGGCCTCGGCAGGATTGGGCGCTTCGACTTTGGTTTGCTGCGGCATTGGTTCATGCTCAGGCGGTGCGTCCTCCAGCATGGCTTTTTTCAGTTTCTCCAAGTCTTCCTTGCGCTTTTTTTCCTCTTCTTTTTTCTTCAATTGCGGATCAGGCTTCTTTACTTCAGGGGGTTTAGGTTTCACCTGAATTTCGGCCTTGGGTTCTGGTAGTGGCTCAGGCTTAGGTTCCGGTTTGACCTCGGGTTTGATTTCTGGCGGAGGTGGTGGTTCGGGTTTAATCTCTGGTGGTGGGGTGATGGCTTTGGGCTGCGGCAAGCTATCCCACAACTCGACCTCCGCTACAACGGGGGGTGTCACGCTCTTCCAGCTAAAACTTACCACCATCATCAAAAAAAATACGCCATGCACCAGCAGTGCCAGCACGCCCGACTGGAGCGCTATGGGGTTTTCACGGCTGCGTATCATGCCCATGATTTGATAATAATCACTGTGCCGGTTTCAGTAGCAGCCCGACTTTTTCCACTTTGTTCTGCTTGAGCAAATCCATCACGCCCATCACTTCGTCATAAATCACATTTTTATCGGCGGCGATGACCACGGCTTGGTCGGGATGTTGTTGCAGACTGGCTTTCACCGCGCTGAGTAAATGATCTCGAGTCAGGTTCTTACCTTCCAGTTCTATACTTTTGTCAGCCTTAATTGTGATTACCAAGGGCGCTGTTGCTTGTTTCATTGCTTGCCCGACTTGCGGTAGCTCGACCAAGCCGGGGTTGGTCATCGGCGCGGTGACCATAAAAATGACCAGCAACACCAGCATCACGTCTATGTAAGGGACGACGTTGATTTGGTTCATCATGCGGCGCGATTTGCGACGGCTCATACAACCATCCTTTTCCGTAGAAAAAGGATATCCGCGTCCCTCTCTCCCGCAAGCGGGAGAGAGTTAGGAGAGAGGGTTGCGCCTACGGAGTGATGCAACCACCCTCTCCCCAGCCCTCTCCCGCTTGCGGGAGAGGGGATTGTTGGTACGAATTTCATACTACGCCTTACGTTGCAAGATGTTGGTGAACTCTTCCATAAAGCTTTCGTAGCGTATCGCCAGCCTATCCACGTTGGAAGCAAATCGGTTATAGGCGATTACCGCCGGAATCGCCGCGAACAGGCCTATCGCCGTGGCGATCAAGGCTTCGGCGATACCCGGGGCGACGTGTGCCAAGGTGGCCTGCGCTACATTGGCCAAGCCACGGAAGGCATTCATGATGCCCCATACCGTACCGAACAAGCCTATATACGGGCTGACCGAGCCGACCGAGGCCAGAAACGGCAAATGTGCGTCCAATTCGTCCATTTCGCGGTTGTAGGCCGCGCGCATGGCGCGGCGCGCGCTCTCCATCAAGTCGGCGCTTTCAATGCCGCCTTGACGGCGCAGCTTGGCGTACTCCTTAAAACCGCCTTCAAAGATGCTGGCCATGCCCTGTATGCCTTTTTTGCTGAGGCGCCCAGCGGTCAGGTTTTCGTGCAGCTTGCCTAAATCACCCCCCGCCCAGAAGGTGTTTTCAAATTCGTCGGCCTCGCGCTCAGCATTACGCAACATGAATACCTTCAAAAAGATGTACCACCAAGACACCATAGAAGCCAGCACCAGAATCGCCATTACCACTTGTACCGGCAGGCTGGCTTCCGACAGCAGCGTTAATAAGGAAAGGTCATCCACTATTTAATCTCCAAAAAGTGTTGTTTCATGGCGGGTGAAATGGCCGCGGGCTTGAAAGTTTCGCAATCCACACACACCACTTCTACCGTTGCTGCGGTCAAGACTTCATCACTACGTTGTAATTTCTGCTCGAACACAAGTCGGCTACGGCCCACTTCTGCCGCGGTTGTGACCACTTGCAACAATTCGTCAAAACGCGCTGGTTGCAGGTATTTTATATGCAAGTCACGCACCACGAAAATAATCCCGTGTTCGGCTTTGAGTTGCGTGTGTTCAAAGCCTAGATTGCGCAACCACTCGGAGCGTCCGCGCTCAAAAAACTTGAGATATTCAGCGTGATACACCACACCGCCAGCGTCGGTGTTTTCGTAATAGACACGAATAGGCCAGCTAAAACTACTCATCAGGCTTATTCATCAAGCTACTCATCAAATAATGGCGCACTCGGTTTGTGCGGCGATGCCAAGCCAAAATGCTGATACGCCATCTGCGTCGCCATGCGTCCGCGTGGGGTTCGCATCAAATAACCTTGTTGGATTAGGTACGGCTCCAGCACGTCTTCAATCGTGTCGCGCTCTTCTCCTATGGCTGCGGCTAAGCTTTCCACCCCTACCGGCCCCCCGTCGAATTTTGTCAACACTGCTTCCAGCAGCTTTCTGTCCATCACGTCCAGGCCTTGCGCGTCCACATCCAGCATCTGCAACGCCAAATCGGCTATTTTGGCCGACACCGTGCCATCAGCTTTGACCTGTGCATAATCACGCACCCGACGTAATAGACGATTGGCAATACGTGGAGTTCCGCGTGAACGCTTGGCGATTTCCAACGCGCCATCTTCTACCAGTGGCACTTCCAGTAAGCCGGCAGAGCGATGCACGATGCGACTTAATTCCTCCGGCGAATAAAATTCCAAACGCGAAACGATACCAAAGCGGTCACGTAAAGGGTTGGTCAACATCCCTGCGCGGGTGGTTGCCCCGATCAGTGTGAATGGCGGCAGTTCCAGCCGCACCGACCGTGCCGCAGGGCCTTCGCCTATCATGATGTCGAGGCGATAGTCTTCCATCGCCGGATAGAGTATCTCCTCCACCACCGGCGACAAGCGATGTATCTCGTCAATAAATAGCACATCATTGGGTTCGAGGTTGGTGAGCAAAGCCGCCAAATCGCCTGCGCGTTCCAGTACCGGGCCGGAAGTCTGGCGCAGGCTGACGCCCATTTCCTTGGCGATGATGTGCGCCAAAGTGGTTTTGCCCAAGCCCGGTGGCCCGAATAGCAAGACGTGATCCAGCGCTTCAGAACGTCCCCGCGCCGCATGGATAAAAATCTCCAACTGCCCACGCGCCTTTTCCTGGCCGATATACTCCTCCAGCACCTTGGGGCGCAGCGCCCGCTCCTGGGCTTCTTCTTCCTGCCCCAGAGGCGCGGCAGCGATGAGGCGGTCGGTTTCTATCATTCACCCATCTCCTCACTAGCCAACCACTCAAACTTGTCATTACTCCAATCTAACTGGCTTGAAACGTCACAACCATCACACCACCATACGATTAATTCTTTAGTACTTACAGGACTAATAAAAAGGATTTCTATACCGTCTATTGGATAATGATTTTGAAATTCTTCCAGGTGCAAAACACGCTGCATTTTCCTATTTTTTGCCGTAAACAAGATAAAAAGATGGGTGTCATCATCACTGCAATTTCTGGCAATTCCTACTGATGCTTTTGCTTTTCTGAAATTCCCAATTTCAAGATTCTCTACCTGAAAACCTACGCTATCGGCTACCCCAGCTTCTGCAGGTAGATCATATTTTCTGAGAAGATTGGCAGCGCACCATTTTTTGTTGATCTTTGAAATGGGAACGCCTTCAATGGCTTTGCCGTGGGGATGGTAATGAGCTCTTTCTGTCCAGTGCTCTTGTGAATCGTGATAAATCGCACTGTTATCCGGATCCAATGCAATCAATGGCTCTCTCGCCAAACCTGTCGAAGAGAAGCCCGCCAGCATGAAAAGAATAAAAACCCTAAACATGACTTATGCCGCCATAGTCTCTGGTTGCCAACGACGAATTTGCGCAAGCACATCCGTCATCGCATCCCGTGCCATTTCCGTATCGTATCGCGCTTGCAGATTCAGCCACCAGCCATCGGAAAGCCCGAAAAAACGGCACA
Organism: Methylophilaceae bacterium; assembly: GCA_025362115.1. Classification (GTDB taxonomy): domain Bacteria; phylum Pseudomonadota; class Gammaproteobacteria; order Burkholderiales; family Methylophilaceae; genus CAILHX01. Next base: position 7,057 of record JANYIK010000127.1, on the reverse strand, counting down.
ACCGCAAATCGGTATCGGCGGTAATGGCACGCCTTCCCGCAACAATTTCGCCGATGCGTTGCGGCGGCACGCTGATCTCCTTAGCCAAGCGGTATTGGCTCAAGCCGCCCGGTTTGAGGAATTCTTCCAGCAACATTTCACCCGGCGATATCGGGGGGATTTCACGTGTCATGTCGTCATCTTACAAATTTTCTGGCTTAAGCCCAGTATGCTTGGCAATACGAGCTAGCATACGCGGCCCAATCTCCTCGGCATCATGGAAAGCAAAAACAAAATTCGACCAACCAGCACGGGATAAGGTGCGGTGTGACCCTGATTGACGTTTGATTTCCCAGCCGATACTCAATAACGCCGCGAGAACCCGCTTGGCCTTTGCTGAAGGCCATTGGCTCATACCGCCACAAGTTCAATATTGATAGCCATAGGACGGTTTTCGCCTGCTTCAATCTGCTCGGCCAGCACCCGTAGCGCCAAGGTCTCCGCCTTGGCCATGGCTTCGTCAGCAGTGGCGCCATAGGTCAGCACCCCCGGTAGTTCAGGCACCTCTGCCAGCCAACGTCCATCTGCCTCACGTTCATATTCAATGTGATAATTCATCATATCTCCGATTCAAAAAGTCTCTCGTTCTATGCTGATGATACAGGTTAATTTTTATCCGGTTTTAGACAACGATTTTAACGCCAAGCGAATGCCGTCAGATACACCCGTACCCGCAGGCAACAATTTGATAGCGGCGAGGGCTTCGCGCTCGTTGTAGCCAAGGGCTACGAGGGCATTGAGTACATCGCTGGTGCTGGAAGGCGGGGTAGAGAGTCCACCAGTTCCGGTGAAAGTAAATTTATCCCTCAATTCCAGCAACATACGCTCTGCGGTTTTTTTGCCTATGCCGGGGATACGCACCAGCAACGCAATGTCTTGCGCTGCGATGGCTTGACTCAGGTCGTCCACCGACAAGCCGGAAAGGATGCCCAGCGCCGATTTCGCGCCTATGCCGGAAACTTTGATCAACTGGCGGAAAGCCAGACGTTCTTTTTGCGTGAGAAAACCGTAGAGCAGTTGCGCGTCTTCGCGCACTACGAATTGCGTGAGGAGTGTGACTTTAGCGCCGGTGTCGGGCAGGTTGTAGAAGCTACTCATGGGTACTTCTACCTCGTAACCCACGCCACCCACATCTACCAGCACTTGTGGGGGATTTTTTTCCAGCAATACCCCTGTCAAGCGACCAATCATATTAACCTTCCCCCTTTAACCCTGAATCCGGCGGTTGCCAATTTCCCCAAGCCTTGCCCGCCGTGCGCGTGGCAGATGGCACAGGCCAAAGCATCCGCTGAATCCGGTTTGGGCACGGCAGGCAGATTCAGCAAGCGCTTGACCATTTCCTGCACCTGTTCTTTTTTGGCATGGCCGTTACCCACCACCGCCTGCTTGACTTGCAGCGCAGTATATTCCGCTACGGACAATTTGCGTATCACCACCGCGCTAATCGCCGCACCACGAGCTTGGCCGAGCAACAATGTAGATTGGGGATTGACGTTGACGAATACTTTTTCGATGGCGACCTGTTGCGGGAGATAGGTGTCTATGACCTCGAAGATGCCGTCCAGTATGGTTTTCAGGCGGCTGGGCAGATCTTCGATATCCGCGCCTTTGCCCGTGGTAGTTTTAATCGTGCCGCTACTGATGTAGTGCAATTTTTCGCCGATTTTTTCGATAACTCCGAAACCTGTCAGCCGCAGGCCGGGGTCTATGCCGAGGATGCGGATGGTGCTGATTGGCTATTCCTCAATTGCGGCGGAGGTATAAACATCCTGCACGTCGTCCAGATCATCCAGCGCATCCAGCAGTTTTTGCATTTTGATGGCATCGTCGCCGGTCAGCACCGTTTCAGTGTCGGGTTTCATGGTGACTTCCGCCATTTCTGCCTTCAGTCCTGTTTTTTCCAACGCCGCTTTTACGGCCTCAAAATCATTCGGTGCCGTGATGACCTCTATGCTGCCGTCCTCATTGCTGATCACGTCTTCCGCACCCGCATCCAGTGCGGCTTCCATCACCGTATCTTCGCTGGTGCCGGGGGCGAACAACAGCGCCCCGCAGTGCTTGAACATAAAGGCCACCGAACCATCAGTGCCCATATTGCCGCCGTATTTGCTGAAAGCATGGCGCACGTCAGCTACGGTGCGTTGCTTGTTGTCGGTCAGGCAATCCACCATCACTGCCGCGCCGGAAATGCCGTAGCCTTCGTAGCGCACTTCTTCATAATTCACCCCGTCCAGTTGACCGGAACCGCGCTTGACCGCGTTCTCGATATTATCCTTGGGCATGGATTCTGCCTTGGCCTTGTCCACCGCCATGCGCAGACGGGGATTGATGGCGATGTCACCACCGCCCATTCTGGCAGCCACGGTGATTTCCTTGATTAATCGCGTAAAGATTTTTCCGCGCTTCGCATCTTGCCTGCCTTTGCGATGCTGGATATTTGCCCACTTGGAATGTCCTGCCATTTCAACCTCAAGCTATTAAAAACTATGGAATTTTACCATCAATCCTGGCCCATCGCCGAATCAACGGCCTGATGCCGCCGCATCCCTAGCACTGCGATCATGGTCAACGCTGTCGCAATCAGCAACATACCAACACCTTCGTTAAATGAGGGTGTCTCGCCCAATTGCACCCAAGCCGCCAGCACGGCGATCACGGGAATCAGCAGCGAATTCATGCTCGCCACACCAGCAGGCAAGCGCTGTAATGCGTACAGCCACACCACCCAGCCCAAGCCGTTGGCGAAGACGATATTGAATGTCGTCGCGGTCACCAAGATGCCGGACCACACGGTAGGCTTTGCGGGCAGTAATAGCGCCAAGACAATCAGTGGCATAGAGCCAAACAGCATTTGCCAAGCGGTCAGTGCTAGTAAGTCTCGATGCGGCTCTTGATGGTGCATTTTTTTCGCCAGAATCACCGCCAGCGCCCAACTTAATCCGGCCAACACCGCCAAAATGCTACTCCGCAGGTTGCCGTGAAAATCCCACGGTGCAACAATACTCACCAATCCGACGACCGCCAGCAACACGGCCAGCCATTGTATGCCTTGCAGCTTTTCACCCAGTACCGGCCACGCCATTATCAGCACCCAAAATGGCATGATGAACACCAACACTGCCACCTTGCCTGCGCCGCCCTGCACCAGCGCTGCCACAGAAAATCCAACGAAACCCGTAGTCTGTAATAACCCAAGCAACAGTGTTTTACCCGGCTGGGAAAGTTTGAATGGTTTTTTCAATATCAGTACTAAACTGAATAACATCATCGAAGCAAAAAAAGTGCGGATGGCGGAAAACCGCATGGCATCAATGAAGGGCAGTGCTAGCTTCATCACCACCCAGTTATAGCCCCACACAAACGACAAAATCAGCAGCGCAGTGAGCGCACGCAGGGGAGATTTTTGTGACACGCGTCGGAAACCCTTTACATGGAAGAAAAAAAAGCTAAACTGCAATCAATGCAGCCACATTTTAACCTATAAGGCTGACTGTCTTTGAGGAGATAAGCCATGAAAACTGTGCGTCAAGTGATAGCAACCAGAACCGGGCCTGTGCTTTCTGTGACCTCGGATACCTCGGTGTACGACACCTTGCAAGTCATGGCGGATAAACACGTGGGCGCACTTCTGGTGATAGACGACGGTGAGCTCAATGGTATCTTCTCGGAACGCGACTTCGCCAGAAGCGCGGTCGCTTCACCCAAGCCCATCAAGGAAACGCTGGTAAAAGAAGTCATGACCGGTAAGCAATACCTCATCACCGTCACCCCTAAAGATACTGTTGAAGAATGCCTCAAAGTCGTCAGCACCAAACGTATCCGCCATCTGCCCGTGATGGAAGATGGTAAAGTCATTGGCATTATTTCCATTGGCGACCTGGTCAAGGAAACGATTGAATATCAGCAGTTTCTGATCGATCAGTTGGAGAGTTACATTCAGGGTTAACAAGTGGCTTGAGGGCGAATTGCTGCGTTGCGCGGTGCTCGCTCCCTCGCCGTGAATAGTGCGTTATGGCGCTTTTGCTACCTTACATTCTTCCTTTCTGTCCTTGCCACCCCAGCACCAGAGAATACACCGCTGGTACTACCACCAGCGTCAGCAAAGTAGAAGAAATCATTCCTCCTATCACCGCGACTGAGAGCGGCCCGTTGGTTTCGGCACCGGCACCAAAACCCAAAGCGGCTGGTAGCAGAGCCAGGATGATGGTGGCGGAGGTCATCAATACCGGCCTTAAGCGTATCGGGCATGCTTGCCGTAGCGCATCATCTATCTTCATCCCCTCGGCACGTAACTGATTAGTCAAATCCACCAGCAAAATCGAGTTTTTGGCGACTAAGCCTATCAGCAGCACCAAGCCTATCATGGAGAAAATATTGAGCGAGTGGCCGGTGATGACCAGTGCCATTACCCCGCCGATGATGGCCAACGGTTGTGCCAACATGATGATGAGTGGTTGCAAAAAGGAGTTGAACTGGCTGGCGAGTACCATATAGAGCAGAACCATCGCCAGCACAAAAATGAACGCGGTGTATTTGGTGGTTTTGCCTAGTTCTTCAGCTTGGCCGATGAATTTGACTTGGTAGCCAGTGGGCAATATTTTGGTGGCGTTTTGTTTGACTACTTCGACCGCGTCGCCAAGGGCAAGGCTGGGAGTGGCGTAGAGGTTGGCACCATATTGCAGGTCGAAGCGACCGATGGTGGCGGCTCCCAGTGTTTGTGAGAAGCTTGCGACTGTATCCAGGCGCACCAGCTTGCCTTCTCCGCTACGCAAGTAGATTTTTGCCAAGTCTGCAGGTTGGCGGAATTCACCCTCTTTGGCTTTAATACGTACGATGTAGCGTTCACCATCGCCGGGTTCGTCATTGTATCGTGCGATGTCTATGCCGCCCGTGAGCATGTTCATGGCGCTGGCAATGTCACGGGCGCTCAAGCCGAGACTTGCCGCGCGGACGCGGTCTATCTGCATGGTAAGTTCAGGCAAATCCAGTTGCAAATCCAAATCCACCTTGCCTATTCCGGGAATTCCACTGAGGGTTTGTTGCATGTTTTTGGCCAGCAGACTTACCTGATCCAATCTTGCGCCGGAAATATTGAATTGCAGCGGATCGCCGCGTTGCCCGCCAACGATGGGTATCGGTGCAGGAAAGGCTTTTACGCCGGGAATTTGGGAGAATTCTTCGCGCAGCGTTTTGAGCAGGTCTTGTTGGCGGGTGTTGCGCTCAGCACGATCTTTCAGGCGGACAAAGGCCATACCCTGATTGACTTGCCCCGCTTGCCCCACGCCGATGACGCTGAAAGTGGTGGCGATTTCAGGGTGGGTGGCCAATCTTTTTTCTATCTCAACCAGGCGCGTGTTGGTGTAATCCACGCTGGAACCCAGTGGTGTTTTGAAGTTGACCATAAAGCGACCTTCATCTTCTTCCGGCAGCATTTCTTTTTTAACATGTTGAAAGAAAAACACACTGACCAATACCGTCAACAACGCCAGAAATACCACTTTCCAGCGATGATTTAAGGCACGGCGCAGCCAAAGCACGTAAAAATCGTCCAAGCGTTTAAACATTTTATCCAGCGCACCATATAAGCCACTATGGTTTTCTTCTACGCTTAAAAAGCGCGAACACAGCATAGGTGTCAGCGTAAGCGAAACGAATAGCGATACCAGCACGCCAAAGGTCACCACTATGGCAAACGATTTGAAAAACTGGCCGATGATGCCGCTCATATAGATGACGGGTGCGAAAATGCACACTAGGGCCAAGGTGGCGGCGAGCACGGCGAATACCACTTCTTGACTGCCGTTGATAGCGGCGCTGATGGGGTCAGGGTCTAATTTCTGGCGGTGGCGATAGATATTCTCCAACACCACGATCGAATCATCTACGACCACGCCGATAAGCAGGAGCAAGGCGAGCAGTGTCATGATGTTGAACGTGAATCCTGCAAAATACATGACTGCTACCGCCCCCATGAGTGATACCGGGATAGCCGTGGCGATAATCAGAGTCGCGCGGAGTGAACGCAAAAATAGCAATACCACGAAGGCCGCAAGGAAAGTGCCCAAAACCAAGTGTTCTTTCAGCGCATTGATGAGTTCCTGGATGTAGATGGCATCGTTGGTGGAAACTTCTAGCGTCATGCCTGGCGGCAGTTGTGGGCGGATTTCTTCATCTAGGCGACGTTTCACTTCGTCAACAATCGCCACGGTGTTGAAGTTGGCAATTTTCACCAAACCCAAACCCACAGTGGGCTTGCTGTTGAAGTGCGCTAGTTGGCGGTTGTCACCCAAGCCGTCTTCGATTTCGGCGACATCTTTCAGCTTTACCGGCGCGGTGTTGCGGTAGCTGATGACCATATTGGCCAAGTCGGTGAGTTTGTGAAACTCCATATCCAGTTTCAGCAAATGTTCACTCTTTTGTCCTACCAAAAAGCCGCCCGGAAGTTGCACATGCTCTTTATCAAACGCGCTTTGTAAATCTTGCGGGGTAATGTTGAGTGCCGCCATCTGTGCGGGTTTCAGGTTGATGCGTATGGTGCGGTCGCGGCGACCGCCCAATCTGACTTCGCCAACGCCATTGATGGTTTCCAGCTTCTTTTTCAACACATTCAAGGCGTATTGATTGAGCTGTTGTTTGGTGCGGTCACCACGCAAAGCCAGCCACATAATGGGCGAGGCGCCGGTTTCCACCTTAGCCACCACCGGTGGATCAGCGTCTTCTGGCAAGCGCCGCAGCACCTGATTGACCTTGGCTTGAACCTCGTTAAAACCAACGTCAATGCGCTTATCCAGGCTGAAAGTGATAGTGACAGTAGAAACGCCAGGGCTGGAGATAGACTGGATATGCTCGATGCCCGGCACACTGTTGACCGAGGTCTCAATGATATTGGTGATGCTGGCGTCTATGATTTCCGGGTTGGCACCTTTTTCGGTGGTAGAGATGGAAATGATGGGAAATTCGATGAGCGGAAAGCGATCCACGCCTATGCGCTGATAGCTGATCACGCCAAACAGCACCA
>JANYIK010000116.1 GCA_025362115.1 Methylophilaceae bacterium | reverse complement strand
CTGACGTTGAATTGATTGTGTTGTTGATAGATGAACGCCCAGAAGAAGTGACGGAAATGACCCGTACCGTGCGCGGCGAGGTCGTCGCCTCCACCTTTGACGAGCCCGCCACGCGCCATGTGCAAGTGGCAGAAATGGTGTTGGAAAAGGCTAAGCGTCTGGTTGAGCATAAAAAAGATGTGGTGATTTTGCTGGATTCGATTACGCGGTTAGCACGTGCTTACAATACAGTCGTCCCCGCCTCTGGCAAGGTATTGACGGGTGGTGTAGATGCCAACGCGCTGCAACGCCCTAAACGCTTTTTTGGTGCGGCTCGGAACATCGAAGAAGGTGGCTCACTCACTATCATCGCCACCGCCCTGGTGGATACCGGCTCACGTATGGATGACGTGATCTACGAAGAATTCAAGGGTACCGGCAATATGGAAATCCATCTTGACCGCCGTATGGCCGAGAAACGTTTGTATCCTGCTATCAACGTCAACAAATCTGGCACTCGCCGTGAAGAACTGTTGATTGAAAAGGACATTCTGCAAAAAATCTGGGTGTTGCGTAAGCTGCTCTACCCGATGGACGACTTGGAAGCGATGGAGTTCTTGCTGGACAAAATTAAGGCCACCAAAAACAACTCTGAATTTTTTGACTCTATGCGTCGTGGCTAAATAATGAAGCGCTTAGCCGCGTTGTTGCTGATGCTGGTGTGTTCAGTGGCCAGCGCTAACGATTTCAATCTGACCGACCTCAGCGGTAAAAACCACAAGCTGGCGGATTACAAAGGCAAGTGGGTGCTGATCAATTTATGGGCGACTTGGTGTCCGCCCTGTCTCGAAGAGATTCCCGATTTGATAGCATTGCAGGAAACCCACAAGAATCTTGCTGTGATAGGTGTGGCCGTGGATTTTGAAAGTAGGAAAAAAGTCACCGATTTCGTTGACGACAATCTGATGAGCTATCCCATCGTGTTAGGTGACGAAAAAGTCATCCAGCAATTTGGGAGTGCACAGGTGCTACCCAGCACTTATCTCTACAACCCCCAAGGCAGACTGGTCAAGCTGCATCGTGGTTTGATTACACGTCAAACCGTTGAGAAATTGATGCAGTAGCCTATTTCTCAATATATTCAAACATCTTCACTACTTTCGCTACGCCCTCAGTACTACGGGTGATTTCTGTAGCGTCATCCGCTTCTTTCTTGGACACCAAGCCCATCAAATACACTACCGAAGCTTCAGTTACCACCTTGACTTGATTGGCGGGGAAGCGGTTTTCAGTCACCATGCGCGTCTTCACTTTGGAAGTTAAATAGGTGTCATTGGCGCGGTCGCTAATAGAGCTGATAAAGCCTACGGTCAATTCGTTGTTGACGTGACTCACGGTTTCAATTCCTTTGGCAATGGCTTCGGCCTTGGCTTTGCTGGCTTCATCTTTGGCTTCTCCGGTCAGTAACACGTTACGGTTGTAACTGGTGACGTTGACATGCACTTTGTCACCTAGCTCACGGCTGATTTTGGTTTCGGCCTTTAACTCTATGGTCTGATCATCCACAAAAGCGCCAGAAGAGCGTCGATCCGCCGCCATCAAACCGCCACTGGCAGCGCCCCCAACAATGACTGGTGCGCAAGCGGTGAGGCCGCTGGCCAGTATGGTCGCAGTGACTAAAGTGAGAATTAAGCGCATGTTTTGTTCCTTTTCAATAATTGGTTAAGCTTCAAAAGCATTTTTTATCCATTGTGGCGTACCCGCCAAATTGTCCAACAGTAGCACATCAAAACGGCATGCTACGCGGCTGTTGTGTTGTTGCAAATAAGCTTCTGCTGTACGTATTATTTTGGCTTGCTTGGTATTGGTGATGCTGGCCGCAGCGCCGCCAAAACTGGCGTTGGAGCGCAAACGCACTTCAGTGAATACAATGACATTGCCATCTTGCAATATCAAGTCAATTTCACCAAAACGGCAGCGAAAGTTGGATTCCAATAAACGCAAACCGTTCTCTTGTAAAAACTGTGCGGCGAGTTTTTCAGCTGCCAGGCCGTCGCCTTTCATGGAGCATTTTCTAGCGCAACGCCGTCACGCCTGAACTGAGCCAAGGGCAACTCACGAATGAGTGCTGTTTCGCCAAAAATAATTTCACCGGTGGCACCATCTAACAGGGTTTTTCCGGTGGCTTGCCCCTGTAAGTGCGGCAATAGGCGATAGGCATCCAAGCCCATTGCGAATAAACGCTGCAAATCTGCGCTCTTGAATTGCGCGGCAGCGCCACGGTAGTTGGCAAATTCAGGGTTATCAGGCTCTAGCATCCACGGCATGTCCACAAAATGTATTGCTACCAAATCCATATTTTGCAAGCCCTTTGCCGCGCCGTCATACAAATGCGAAATGCCGTAAGTGGGTGTAGCGGCATCCAGATAAGGCCGCATTGTCTTGGCCTGGCTGGCGTTGCCCGCTATAAATATCATGTCGGCGGCATTGGCCAGACTGGTGGCTTTGAGTTCGGCCAGTTTTGCGGGTTCTGGATTGGTGAATTTGGTCACGGTGAGTTCAATGGTGACGCTACCCTGCAAGGCTTTCCACTCTTCCATAAACGCTTTGGCTACGCGCTTGGCTAAAGGCGAATCAGCTACGATCACCTGAGCGGTTTGCAGGCCGCGATTACGTACCATCTGCGCGATTTGCCGCGCTTCATTTTCTGCTGAAAGCCCAAACAAAGTCAGATGTTCCTGCGGTTTGATTTCATTTTCTGGCTGGTTCAGTGCCAGCGTAGGAATGGTAATGTTTCCGGCTAGCAAGCTGCCCACCTCGTCGCGTGTCAGCGGCCCCACCACCCATGTTGAGCCGTCGGACACGGCCTTGGCGTAGGCAGCGCGGGTTTGTTCCGGTGTGCCAGTTGCATAAACCTGCACCTGCGGCGCGCTGGGATTATTCACATTATCTACCGTCATTGCCGCCATAAACCCCGCCTGCACCGCCTGTGCTGCGCTGCCATAAACGGGTGAATCCAGCGGCAACAATAGCGCGATGCTGCCATTCACGGCAGTTTTTGTTTTTGCTTTGGCCTTGGCCGCACCCGTGATGCTTGCCAGCAGTTCTGCGCTGGCCGGATGCTGCGGATATGCGCTGCGCCATTGCTCGATGTTGCGTTCACGGCGCTCGGGGTAGCTCGCCGCCAACGCCAAATCTACCCAGCCTTGCACCGTGGCATCACTGCCCTCACCGCGCATTTCCAGCAGCACTTCTTTGGGTTGAGTGGAAACTAAACGCCAGATATTGGCTTGGTTGGTGGCGCTATCGCTGATTTCTGCTACCTTCACGTATTGTTCCAAAGCGCGTAGCGTGTTTTCCTGATGCTCATAGGCGCGCGCCAAGCTTGCGTGTAGACTGACGAGGGCTTGCGGGAGTAAGCTCGTTTCCGCCTGCAAGGGGATGAGCAAACGCAGGGTAGTATCAAAATCCGCATTCGCCAGCGCAATTTGCCCCTGTAGCAACTTGGCGTAAGCGGATGCCGGTTTTAGCGAGGCAAGTTCGACCTGCGCACAGGCGGTATCGGCAAAGTTCAGGCAAGCAGCGCCATCCAGATAATGTTGTTCTGGTGTTTTTTGTGGCTTGGGTGTTTGCGACTTGGCCGCTGGTGACTTGACTATGACCTTTGTAGAAGGGGCAATTTTCTTCGCGTCAGCCATCACGGTGTCGGCAAGCGCGGCATCCACCGCAAGGGCAACAGGCGAAAACGTCACCAACAGCAACAGAAAGGCAATGAATCCTTGAATCAGTCTTTGGGTCATAGCGGCACATTATATGTGGTTGCCACGCCGATTGGAAACTTGCAGGATATTACCCTGCGGGCGCTGGAAATCCTCAATTCGGTGGACGTGATTGCTGCGGAAGACACGCGCCACAGCGCCACCCTGCTCGGCCATTTCGGCATCCAGACCAAACTTACCGCGTTACATGAGCATAACGAGCGTACGGCTGGCGAAAAGCTCATCGCCCAATTACAAGTCGGTCAATCGGTAGCGTTGATTTCGGATGCCGGCACTCCCGCTATTTCAGACCCCGGCGCGCTGCTGGTCAATCTGGCACGTCAGGCGGGCGTCAAGGTCGTACCCATTCCCGGCGCCAACGCAGCCATTACCGCCTTATCGGCTTCCGGCCTGCTCATGCCACGATTCCTGTTCATCGGTTTCCTGCCCGCAAAATCTTCCCATCGTAAACAAGTGCTGGAAGCTATTAGCGACGTGCCTGCCACGCTGGTGTTCTACGAAGCACCGCACCGCGTGCTGGAAAGCGTGGCCGACTTCGCCGCGGTACTGGGCGGTGAGAGGCAGATCACCTTTGCCCGTGAACTCACCAAGACCTTTGAGACCATCTACCAATGTCCGCTGGGCGAAGCGCTGGCTTGGCTACAGGCCGACCCTAACCAGCAACGCGGGGAGTTCGTGTTGCTGGTGGAAGGCGCACCGGTCAAGGATGAGCAGGCCATCAGCCCGGAAGCACGGCGCACGCTGGAGTTATTACTTGCTGAACTTCCGCTCAAACAAGCGGTAAAATTGGCGGCAGACATCACGGGAATCAAAAAGAACACCCTTTACGAACTCGCCCTCACCTTGAAACCATGACCTCTATTACCATCACTCGCCCCGACGACTGGCACTTACACCTAAGAGATGGTGACATGATGCGCGACGTGCTGCCGGATACTGCCAAACAATTCGCCCGCGCCATCGTCATGCCCAACCTCAAGCCGCCGATAGTCAACGTAGAACAAGCTGCGGCTTATCGTGAACGCATCCTGGCAGCATTGCCCACGGGCATGGCGTTTGAGCCGCTGATGACGCTCTACCTCACCGACAATACTAGTCCGGCGGAAATCGCCACCGCCAAAGCCAGCGGCTTTGTGCATGGCGTCAAACTGTATCCGTCAGGTGCGACCACCAATTCCGATGCCGGGGTGAGCGACCTGAACAAATGCGACGCTGCGCTGGCTGCGATGGAAAAACTGGGGCTTCCTCTATTGGTACACGCCGAAGTTACGGATAAAGAGGTAGACGTATTCGACCGCGAGGCAGTGTTCATCGAGCGCCACATGATGCCGTTGGTCAAGAAATTCCCCGGTCTGAAAATTGTCTTCGAGCACATCACCACCAAAAACGCCGTGGATTTTGTGCTGACCAGCGCCGCCAATATCGCCGCCACCATCACCGCGCACCACCTGTTGATGAACCGCAACGCCATGTTCACCGGCGGCATGCGCCCGCACCACTACTGCCTACCGGTGTTAAAGCGCGAAAGCCATCGAAAAGCGCTGGTTGCCGCAGCGATCTCCGGCAACCCCAAATTTTTCCTCGGGACTGATAGTGCTCCACATTCTAGGTCTGCCAAGGAAGCCGCCTGCGGTTGCGCCGGCATGTTCACCGCCCATGCCGCGATAGAACTCTACGCCGAAGCTTTTGAGAACGCTGGCGCTCTGGACAAGCTGGAAGCTTTTGCCAGTTTCCACGGCGCGGATTTTTATGGTCTGCTCAGGAATACCGGCAAAGTCACCCTGGTGAAAGAAAGCTGGACGGTACCGCAAACGCTGAAGTTTGGTGCGGAAGAACTGGTGCCGTTACGGGCGGGTGAAAAGATAGGCTGGATAATGAAATGAAGATTTTATTGGGGTCTACTTTACGTTAGGCTATATGACAACCTCAGAAAATATTGAATTGGCGAGAGGTCTTACTGGATGCGCGGTGGATTGCTTGGAAGCGCTTGAATGCCTAACTAAAAAACAATTGGGTTCTTTATCTATTGGAATACTAGCTGGCCATTGTATTGAGGCTTCAATGAAAGCTCACCTAGCACATGCCGGCTGGGGGGAAGATGAGCTTAAGAAGCTTGGTCACGATTTATTGAAATGCTGGCATGTGGCAAAATCCATAGGGGTGAACATCGAGACAAACCCGCCTAAATGGGTTATTGGCATAAACTATAGCCATAATGGGCTAAGGTTTAGATACCCCAAATCATACGAATCCCCATGGTTGCCACACCCTGAAGATTACATGGATGAACTATCCGCCATATTAGAACCACTCGTGAATGATTTCCTGCGCGACGGGGGCAAATACGTTGAAGACTTCTAAGCCTAACCCCACAGTCAAGCGGGACGGCTGCGCTAAAGCGTGTCGCTCCTTACTTTCGATTTCAGCAAGCGTAGGGCGCAATAACTGAAAGGCATTGCGCCTTACATCTGGCTTTTTATCCGGCGCAATGCGCTACGCTTATTGACGCCCTACTACTGGATTCCGGCTCAAGGCCGGAATGACGGGGAAATTACCGGTGGACTTGATCATCCAACCCATCCAGCACCATCTCCGCCGCCCGTAACACCGCCCTAGCCTTATTCTGTGTCTCCATCCATTCGCTGTCGGGTACAGAATCGGCGACGATGCCTGCCCCAGCCTGCACGTAGAGCGTGCCGTCCTTGACCACGGCGGTGCGGATGGCGATGGCCAAATCCATATCGCCATTAAAGCCCAGATAGCCCACCGCACCGGCGTAGATGCCGCGCTTGGTGGGTTCCAGTTCGTCTATGATCTCCATCGCCCTTACCTTGGCGGCACCGGAGACCGTACCGGCGGGGAAGGTGGCCTTGAGCACATCAATCGCATCCAGCCCCGGTTTGAGCTTGCCTTCGACGTTGGAGACGATGTGCATGACGTGGGAGTAGCGCTCGATGATCATTTTGTCGGTGAGGGTGACCGTGCCTTCTTCTGCCACACGGCCGACATCGTTGCGGCCTAGGTCAATCAGCATGACGTGTTCGGCGCATTCCTTGGGGTCGGCCAGCAACTCTTCCGCCAGTGCCACATCCTGCTCGCGGGTCTTGCCGCGCGGGCGGGTACCGGCGATAGGGCGCGAGGTGACCATGTCGTCCTCCAACCGCACCAGGATTTCCGGTGAGGCACCCACCACATGGTGGTCGTCCATATCATAGTAAAACATATACGGCGAGGGATTGAGGCTGCGTAGCGCACGGTAAAGCGAGAGCGGCGAGGCGGCGAACGGCTGTGACATGCGTTGCGACAGCACCACCTGCATGATGTCGCCATCAAAGATGTATTGCTTGGCTTTTTCAACCGCGGCCTTGAAACCGGCTTCGCCGAATTCCGAAGCTGCAGTTTCTTTTTTCATCGCGGGTGCTTCGGGGATGCTGGCAGGCTGGCGCAGGGCGTGAATCAGTTGGCGCAATCTGGCTTGTGCCGATTGATACGCACGTTCTTGCGCCGGGTCGGCGTAGACGATGAAGGTGAGGCGACCGGATAGGTTATCTACCACCGCCAGCTCTTCAGTGAGCAGCAGTTGCACGTCAGGCGTGCCGAGGACGTCCGGTTTTTGCGTCTTGGCCAGGCGCTGTTCGATGTAGCGCACAGTGTCGTAGCCGAAATAACCCGCAAGCCCGCCGGTAAAGCGCGGCAGCCCTGTTAAAGGCGCGACCTTGAAACGCGATTGGTACTGCTTCACAAAGTCTAATGGATTGGTATCGGCGACGCTCTCTATGACGCGGCCTTCGCTGATGACCTCTACCTTGCGGCCATAAGCCACGATGCGGGTTTTGGCGGGCAGCCCGATAAAGGAGTAGCGCCCGAAGCGCTCGCCGCCCTGTACCGATTCCAGCAGGTAGGAATATGGCTGGTTGGCCAGCTTGAGGTATAGGGAAAGCGGGGTGTCGAGATCGGCAAAGGTCTCGGTGACCAGCGGGATGCGGTTGTAACCTTGCTTGGCGAGGTCATCGAACTGTTGTTGGGTAATGGTATGTAACATGAAAATCCTTTATTTCTTAACGTGTAAAACCGCCATAAATGGCGCGGAGGTTGGAGCCGGTATCAGCGCCACCATCGTTTTACACTGCAAAAATAGGTCGTTTTCATGTTGGTTTGTACTTAATTTTTCCTGCAAATCAGGGTGCTGGCTTCAAGCAGGTTGCCGACCACGGCATCCAGATCAAGGTCACGCACATCACCGCCGCGATTATACCCATAAGGCACACAAAAGACATGGCAGCCCGCAGCACGGGCGGCCTGGGTGTCATTCAGGGAATCCCCAATCAGCAGCATCTTGTCTGGAGTCACGCCGAATTTCTCGCAAGCGTGCAATAACGGCAATGGGTCGGGTTTGCGCTTGGGCAGGCTATCGCCGGAGAGGATCAACTCGAAATAATGGTGTAAACCGGTATCCTTGAGCAGCGGGATGGTGAACTTGGCAGCCTTGTTGGTGATACAGGCCAGCCTGTAACCCGCTTGCTGCAAGGCGTTTAGCCCGTCAACCACGCCATCAAACGGGCGGCTGTTAAGGCTTACCACTGCGGCATAATGTTTTTCGTAAATAGGCTGTGCCTGCGCGAACAGCGCGGCTTCAGGTTCGCCATCCATGCTGCGGGTGAGTACACGCTTGATCAGGCGCGAGACACCGTTGCCGATGAAGGTCTTGATGAGGTTTTCTTCGATAGCCGGAAGCCGCATTTCCGCCAACATGCGGTTGGCGGCTTCGGCTAAATCTGGGGCTGTGTGGAGCAGGGTACCGTCAAGGTCTATCACCACCGCTTCCACCGCCAGTGGAAACGATACCCTGTTGGTGTGCATAACTTACTTTATTCTTCGTCTTTATCTTTTTTGGTTTCTTTGTCAGAAGCTTCTTCTTCGTTACCGACAACCTTGTTGCTCATGCTGGGGTCGGCTTCGCCGGCTTTGATTTCTGTGTCAGCTTTTTGCCAACCAGCGAGAACGTACGATTGCGGGTTCTTGGGATTTTCTGCCATACACACGTTAGGCAGTTTGCCTGCCATGCGACAAGAATATCCTACGGCCTTGGCATCAGAAGCTCGCGAATCAATCAGTCCTTGAATCTTGTCGCAACCGGTGAGTAACAGGGCTGCCATAAAAACTACGAGTGCGCGCATGATTTAAGCCTTTCTTAATATTAAGAGCTAATTATACCTTCGCCAATTCTGCACGAAGTGTTGCCACAATGGAATCATAACGGTTCGGGTCGCTATCTTTAGGTGCGCCAAATAAGGCAGAACCCGCCACAAACGTATCCGCACCCGCCCGTGCTATATCGGCGATATTAGCAGTGTTTACACCGCCGTCAATTTCCAGCCAGATTTCACGCCCAGTTTTCGCAGTGTAAGCGTCAATCTTGGCGCGGGCTAGCTTTAGTTTATTCAGCGCTTCGGGGATAAATTTTTGTCCGCCAAATCCGGGATTCACCGACATCAGCAGAATCATGTCTATCTTGTCCATGACGTGATCCATGTAATCCAGTGGAGTGGCAGGATTAAATACCAGCCCTGACTTACAACCCAAGTCACGTACCATGGATAAACTGCGGTCTATATGGTGAGAAGCTTCAGGGTGAAAAGTGATGATATTGGCACCCGCTTTGGCGAAATCAGGAATGATACGGTCAACCGGTTCCACCATCAGATGCACGTCTATGATGGCGGTGGTGAGCGGACGGATGGCCTCGCACACCAAAGGGCCGATGGTGAGATTAGGGACGAAATGGTTATCCATCACGTCAAAGTGAACAATATCTGCACCGGAAGCGATGACATCGGTGATTTCTTGTCCCAGCTTGGCAAAATTGGCTGAAAGAATGCTGGGGGCGATACGAAACTGCTTGGACATAGCGTGAACCTTAACAATTAAAAAATGAATAGGCACCTATTTTAACCATAATTACCGCCAAAAACATAGGCTTGCGCTTACATTAAGCCAAGTTGCAGGTGATGCAGTAGCTTTTGGCTTAAAACAGCGCTGGTTTCAAGTACGCCCAAATCGCGCAATTGGGTGACTTCCAAGCCTTTATAGCCGCACGGATCTATGGCCAAAAAAGGCGATAAATCCATGTCCACATTGAGACTCAGGCCGTGATAGCAGCAGCCATTTTTCAGGCGCAAGCCTAAGGACGCGACTTTGCGCCCATCTACATAAACGCCGGGCGCATCAGATCTTGCCTCGGCTTGGATGTCGTATTCCGCCAACAGTTTGATCACCGCGCCTTCTAACAAACTCACTAATTGCCGCACCTTGAGGCCGCGCCGTTTCAAATCCAGCAGCAAATACACGATAATCTGCCCGGGTCCGTGGTAAGTGATTTTGCCGCCGCGGTCGGATTCCACCAGCGGAATATCCCCCCGCAATGGCGGGCTGAGGTCTTTTTTGTTGAGGCCTAGGGTATAAACGGCAGCGTGTTCAGTGAGCCAGATTTCATCGGGGGTGGTGGCATCGCGATTGGCGGTAAACGCCTGCATGGCGCGCAAAGTGCTGAGGTAATCGGTCTCGCCTAGCTGCTTGACGAGCAGTGTCACAGCACCACTTTCACCATAGGGTGCGCGGTGAGGGCGCGGTAGAGGTCATCTAACTGTGTTTTGGAAGTGGCGTTGATGGTGCAAGTGAGGCTGACGTATTTGCCACCAGAGCTAGAGCGAATTTCTAGGGTGCTGGCATCGAAATCAGGAGCGTGCATTAGCACCGTTTCAACTACGGCGGCAGTAAGGCCTTCACGGGCTTCTCCCACGGCTTTGATGGGGAATTCACAGGGAAACTCGAACAGAGTTTCAGGGGCTTGCATGTCGCATTACCTGTTGTTTGTAATCCTGATATAGGCCGTGCATCTGCCAGAACACTGCACCGGGTTTGCCTTTGCCTATAGGCTTGCCATCGAGTTGAATGATGGGCAGAATTTCCTTGGTGGAGGAAGTAATCCATAGCTCATCCGCTGCGCGTACCCGTGCCTCGGTCAATTTGCGTACCTCTACCGGAATTTTGTGTTCTTCGGCCAGTTCCAGCACCAAGTCATAAGTGATTCCTGCCAGCATGTGATGATCTTTGGGGGGTGCCAGAAGCACACCTTTTTTCACCGCAAAGATGTTACTGGCGGCTCCTTCTGTCAAGAATCCATCACGGAACAACACCGTTTCCACCGCGCCTACATCCACCGCCAATTGCCGTAACAGCACATTGGGCAACAGCGCGATGGCCTTGATGTCGCAGCGTCCCCAGCGGTTATCTGCATGGCTTATTGCCGCAACTCCAGTTTCACATTGTGCGCGGGTCGAAGTGATAAGTGGATTACTCATCATGAATACCGTGACGGGAGTGTTGGCGGGAAAGGCGTGGTCGCGCGGGGCTATACCACGAGTGATGTGCAGATAGATCGACTGATCTTCGTCCGCGTTTTTTTCAATAAGCGCGGTAATGAGCGTTGTCCATTCCGTATCCGGATAAGGATTGGGCAGGCGTATGCTATCCAAACTAGCTTGTAAACGACGCAAATGCTCAGCTAGACGGAAAGGATGGCGTGAATATACGGGAATGACTTCATACACGCCATCACCGAAAATAAAGCCGCGATCCAGAACCGAAATTTTGGCTTCAGCGATAGGCAAAAACTGTCCGTTGAGGTAAACGATTTGCGACATGGCCTTGATGGACTCAGTTTATTGCGTGGTCACTAGGGTTGATATGCCCAAGGTTTGTTTAAGATTCGCGGCGGCAGCATCGGCTTCTTGCTTGCTGGCATAAGGTCCAAGCCGGACGCGATAGATATCGCCATTGTACCAGCTTCCCACTCCTAACCCTTGTGGCAAGCCTTGTTGCTTAAGCTTGCTAATCAATTGTTCGGCATTTTCTTTTTGCCGGAAAGCGCCGAGTTGTATGTAGATGCCGGAGTAGTTAGCCACTGGGGATTCTGTGGTTTCTACTGATTTGGCATCGGCTACCTGAGGAGGTGTAGTTCGTGGGTCTATCAGTTCTATCTCTACGAAGCCGCTACCTCTTTTGATGAGGTTGAGTTTGTGCGCGGCGGCGTAGGAGAGGTCGATAATCCGGTCATTTTTGAATGGCCCTCTGTCATTCACGCGCACGATAACGGAGCGTTTTGTTTCCGGATTAGTGACGCGCACATAGCTAGGAATAGGCAGAATAGTGTGTGCGGCGGTCATACCGTACATATCATACTGTTCACCACTAGAGGTTTTTTGCCCGTGATAACGTCGCCCATACCAAGAGGCGATGCCGCTGGCTTTGTAAGGCTGAAATTCGGTCATGGGGGTGTAATCCACGCCTAAAGCCGAATATGGCCGACTATTGGCCGGACGTATAGGTTCCACACGGGGAACCGCGTCAGGAATGGTGTCTATATTCTCTGGTGGATTAGCGCCAGGACCGTCATCCAGGTAATAGCCACCTTTTTTAGGCGTGTCTGGAGTGTCTGAGGGTTTTACAGGAGTTTCCGCTACTGGCTTGGCAGGAACGGGTTGCGTGTCTGGTGCGCCTCGCTCAATCACTGGTGCGTTGCCACCACCACCCATCGTTCCACAACCGCTCAGCAACACTACCAAAACTGCCGCAATCCCATACGCCTCAAGTCTCACGTTTTTCTCCTCACAAGTATTCAAGACGACACCAATTTTTTATGTGTCTGTATGCTCATCAAAATACCAAACCCTATCATTAGCGTTACCAGCGAAGTCCCACCATAGCTAATCAAGGGCAGTGGTACGCCCACCACCGGCAGAATGCCGCTGACCATGCCCATGTTGACGAAGGCATAGGTGAAGAAGGTGAGTGTGATGCTGCTGGCTAGCAGACGACTAAACAAGTTTTGGGCGTTGGCTGCAATAATCATTCCACGCCCGATGATCAACAGGAATAATAAGGCTAGTAACACCACGCCTAACAAGCCAAACTCCTCGCCGAAAACGGCAAAAATAAAGTCAGTATGGCGTTCTGGCAGAAAATCCAGCCGTGATTGTGTGCCGTTGAGCCAGCCTTTGCCCGCCAGGCCGCCAGAACCCATGGCTATCATGGCCTGTATCGTGTGGTAGCCCGCACCTAGCGGATCTTGACTGGGGTCTAGCAAAATCAGTACGCGTTTGCGTTGATAATCGTGCAACATGGGCCATACAAAAGGTATGGCGGCGGCGATAGTCAGACCAATCCCGAGCATGAAGCGCCAGCTTAAACCGACAAAAAATAGTACGTAAAATCCAGAGGCACCTATCAACAAGGCGGTGCCTAAATCCGGCTGTTTGGCGATGAGTCCTACGGGCAAAATGAGCAGCACCGCAGCGAGCAGATAATCCGACCAGCGGATAGTATCTTCGCGTTTGGCGAAATACCAAGCCAACATCAGTGGCATGGCCAGCTTCATGATTTCAGACGGCTGTATGGTGGCGACTCCCAAATTCAGCCAGCGCCGCGCACCGTGGCTGGTTTCACCCACCATAGCGACACCTATCAGCAGCAGTAGCCCCAGCGCGTATAGCGGCAAAGCGATCACTTCCAAGCGTTGCGGCGAAATGTTGGCGAACAAGCACATGCAACTGAAAGCGATAAGTAAGTTCAGCCCCTGCTTTGCCATCAAGCCCGCGTGTTGGCCAGATGCGCTGTAGAGCACGATTAAACCTATCAGCATCAGCAATAGCAGCATGCCAAACAAGGTTTGGTCTAAGTGTTTGGTGATACGTTGTATCCAGCGTGATAGTAGATATTTAATCATGAGGTGCCTCCACTGGAATATCTGGAGGGGTCACTCCGCTAGATTCTTCCGCTTCAGGAAAAGTCTTCACCGGAGTTTTTCCCAACAAATAATAATCCATTACTTGGCGTGCGATAGGCCCTGCTGCCGAGCCGCCATGACCGCCGTTTTCCACGATGACTGCCAGTGCTATTTTGGGAGTATCCGCCGGGGCGTAGGCAATAAACCAGGCATGGTCGCGGTGATATTCATCAATTGTGCTGGCATTGTATTTTTGACCCTGTGCGATGCCTATCACCTGAGCGGTGCCGGTTTTTGCGGCGATGCTATAAGGCGCACCCGCACCAATACTGGCTGCAGTGCCGCCAGGCTGGGTGACATCGGTCATGCCCAATCTTACTAATTCTAAATGTGCTGCGCTAACCGGGATGCGATCCAATGTTTCTAAGGGTAGCGGACGGATTACACCCGTGACGCTGTCACGTATGCTGGATACCAAGTGGGGTTTAACACCTACGCCGTTATTGGCCAACATGGCCGTGGCGTAAGCGAGTTGCATGGGGGTGACCAAGGTGTAGCCTTGACCAATACCGGTAATCACGGTTTCACCTGCGTACCAGTCTTGTTTGTAGCGCTTTTGTTTCCAGGCTGGGGTGGGCAGCAGGCCAGATCGCTCGCCGTCAATATCAATGCCGGTTATTTTGCCAAAGCCAAAATGGCTGACAAAAGCGGTGAGTTTATCAATGCCCAAATCTTGCGCTAGCCCGTAGAAAAAAGTATCACAAGACACGGCAATGGCTCGGCGCATGTCTACTTGGCCATGACCTCCTGGTTTCCAATCTCGATAATGATGGCTGCCACCTAGACTAAAGTAGCCGGGGTCGGAAATGCTAAAAGGAGGTACGCGTTTGTTGTTTTCCAAGCCTGCTAGCGCCACAAAGGGCTTGAATGTAGAGCCGGGAGGGTAAGCACCTTTTAGTGGCCGGTTGATCAAGGGTTTGTCGCGCGATAAATTGAGCATTTTCCACGTATCTTGATCTATCCCATCTACGAATAAATTGGGATCGAAAGTGGGCATACTGACGAATGCCAGCACTTCTCCATTAGCCGGATTGATGGCTACCAAAGCGCCACGCCGCTCACCGAATGCCTGTTCGGCAATTTCTTGCAACTGGTTGTCTATAGAAAGTATTAAATTATTGCCTGGAACCGGTGGTGTGTTAGCAAGTACACGTACCGCGTGTCCATCTGCGTCTACTTCGACTTGCTGGAAGCCAGTGATGCCATGTAATTCACGCTCGTAGTGTTGTTCCAGCCCGCCTTTGCCAATATGGTCAGAACCTTTGTAATTGGAAAGCTCGTCGTTATCCTCTAGTTTGCTTAAATCGGCTTCGTTGATGCGGCTAATATAGCCTGTCAAATGTGAGCCTTGCTTACCAAAAGGGTAGTTTCTGAATAAGCGTGAGCGTATTTCAACCCCGGGAAAGCGGTAGTTATTCACCGCGAAACGCGCGGCTTCTATCTCATTTAATCTGACACGGATGGGTACGCTTTCAAAATTACGGCTTTCTTGCCGAAATTTGTTAAACAGTTTGCGGTCGTTGCTGGTAATACTAATGAGTTTGGCAAGTTCGTCTATGGTTTGATTGACGTTACCCGCTTTAGACGGTGTAATTTCCAAAGTATAGACAAAGAAATTCTCCGCCAAGACCACGCCATTGCGATCCACAATTAAGCCCCGATTGGGGACTACTGGTACTAGAGAGATACGATTGTTTTCCGCCAGTGTTTGATAATGGTCGTAGCGTAATACCTGTAAAAATGCCAGGCGCATAAGTAATGCGCCAAACGCTAGCAAAATCAGGACAGAAGCAATGATCAAGCGAATGCGGTATTGCCGTTGTTCTTGTAGAGAGTTGTTAAGAGCAAACAATCTTCAACCCCGATTTTCGTCGCCGCTGACTTTTATTTTTGAATAAATCACCAGTTGCCATAACATGATGCCGGTCAGGCTAGGCAAGAAGTAAGTCCAACCGGCTGGCTGGTCTCCGCCAAACAGTTTGACGATTAGTAGCACAATCTGCGCGATGATGAGCAAAGCAAATACAAACCCGGCTTGTTGCAGACGGTTGAATAGCGTGACTCGGCGCTGATACATCAAGGCCAAAAAGGCAGCCACGATGTAGGCTAGTGCGTGTTGGCCAAACAGGCTGCCGTCAGCTAAATCTATCACTATACCCATCATCCACGCCACTCCTACGTTGCAGGCGTAGGGCGCACGTATCAGCCAATACAGCAACACTAGCAATACAAAGTCGGGACGAAAAGTAAGGCCAACTCCTGCCCAAGGCAGCAAATAGAGAAGCAAACCCAGTAGGAGCGAGCCATAAATTTCCAGATTATTGCCGGGGCGCATGAGATACCTTTTTGCTGATGGGGCTGGGGGGCGTTATTAAAGAGCCGGTAATAATCAGCACTTGTCGCCTACGGTCTGTACCAGCGGCCGGAGTACAGATGATGTGGGCAAAAGGTGAATTTGGGTCACGTTCAATGCGGGTGACGAGGGCTACGGTCAAGCCTTCAGGGTAGGTATTGTCTATGCCGGAAGTCATCAACTTGTCACCCTCTTTGATGTCCACACTGGTGGGTAGATACGGTACATAGAGGGTGCTGTCGCGCCCATGCCCAAAGGCGATAGCACGTAAGCCATTGCGCGCGATTTGTACTGGGATGACCAGGCTCTTGTCAGTAATCAGGGTGACTTCGCTGGTGAAGGGATATGCACGTGTTACTTGGCCGATAACACCGAAACCGTCCACCACTGCTTGCCCGGGAGCGACGCCTTGCTGGGTACCAATGTTGACTTCTACCTTGTGTACGAAAGGATCGCGTCCGGTGTGCAGAATTTCAGCCAGTTGAGTGCTGGGCTTGAGCTTTTGGCGTGCTTCAAATAACAAGCGCAGATGCGCGTTTTCGGCTTCGGTGTTGGTGAGGCGCTGAAGGTCTAGCGCTTGATTCATGGCGAATGTTGTTAGGCGCTGGTTTTCTTGAGCCAATGATTTTTGGTCAACAAAATAACTGTTCACATGACGGTATATCCTTACCGGAGCAGAGGCGACCACTTCCAGTGGATACAGTAAGGTAGCGAAACCTTGGCGCACTTCGTTCAGGTAATGCAGACGGGAATCCACCGCCATGAGCACGATGGACAGAGCAGAAAAAAATACTAAGCGAGCGAATGGGCTGGGGCCACGGACGAAAAAAGCTGGGGGCTGTTGTTGTTGGAGGGTAACGCGTCGAATCATCGCCAGTTAGCCTCGTCGCGCAGTATGCACAAAGTATAAAAGTGAACAGGAATGCCCTTATTCACTGGCAAATACGTCTCCCAGCTTGTCCATTTCCTCCAACGCGCGACCACTACCCCGAACCACGCAAGTGAGCGGCTCTTCGGCGATAATGATAGGCAAGCCAGTTTCTTCCTTTAACAGCAAATCCAAATCGCGCAACAATGCGCCGCCGCCAGTGAGTACCATGCCGCGCTCGGCAATGTCTGCGCCCAATTCAGGCGGAGTTTGTTCCAAGGCAGATTTTACTGCACTTACAATACTATTCAGCGGTGCAGTTAAGGCTTCTAAAATTTCGTTACTAGAGATAGTGAATTTACGCGGCAAACCTTCGGCTAAATTTCGACCAGTGACTTCCATCTCGCGTACTTCAGAGCCTGGAAATGCGGAGCCGATTTTTTTCTTGATGAGTTCGGCGGTGGGTTCAGAAATCTGCATGCCGTAGTTGCGCCGAACATAATCAATAATCGCTTCGTCGAAACGATCGCCACCCACGCGCTCGGACTTGGCATACACCACACCACCCAAAGAAATCACGCCGACTTCAGTCGTGCCGCCGCCAATATCCACCACCATGGAACCAGTCGCATCGGCCACCGGCAAATCCGCACCTATAGCCGCTGCCATAGGCTCTTCAATCAAAAATACCTGGCGCGCACCTGCACCAATGGCGGATTCGCGAATGGCGCGGCGTTCTACTTGGGTAGAACCGTAAGGCACGCAGATAATGATGCGTGGATTAGGCGAAAACATTCGCGATTCATGCACCTTGCGGATGAAATATTTGAGCATTTGCTCGGTAATTGTGAAGTCGGCAATCACGCCGTCTTTCATGGGGCGTATGGCTTGGATGGAGGCCGGTGCTTTGCCCAGCATACGCTTGGCTTCGGCACCCACGGCGAGTATGGTTTTTTTCCCGCCAGGGCCAGATTCGCGGCGCAGCGCCACTACGGAGGGCTCGTCTAGTACGATACCTTTGCCACGCACGTAAATCAGCGTGTTAGCGGTACCCA
>JANYIK010000033.1 GCA_025362115.1 Methylophilaceae bacterium | reverse complement strand
CGGTGGCATAGCTGTTACTGATGCCGCCGGTGTTCAACCCCACCAGCCCACCAAGATCATATTGACCAGTAACGCTGCCGGTAGCGTAGCTGGTGCTGATACTGCCTGCGGGGTTATTTGTACCTGCTAATCCACCAACATAGTGGCTACCAGTTCCTCCCGCCACGTTGCCGCTGGCATGACTGTTTGTGATTGTGCCAGTATTATTGAGACCCACCAGTCCGCCAATGCCGTTGCTTCCAAGAGCACCGGCTGACACAGCACCCGTGGCGTAGCTGCTATCCAGAGTGCCATCTAAAATGCCAATCAATCCGCCGACACTTTGTACCCCTGCACCGCCAGTTATGATACCGCTCGCATGTGAGTTGGTGGTTGAACCACTAATTTGCCACCCGATTAAGCCACCGGTGCCGCTTCCATTGCCAGTCACATTGCCACTGGCGCTGCTATTGATGATGCTGCCGCCTTGCAAGCCGACCAGCCCGCCCACGCTGTTGCCGTTGCCCACCACCACCACGCTGGAAGTGACGTTGGTGACGGTGCCATATTGCTCGCCTGATAAACCACCCACGTTATGCTGCCCGGTCACGTTGCCAGAAAGCGTCAGGTTGCTGACGCTGGAAGCGCCGCCCACCGCACCAAACAGCCCCACGTCAGAGGTTGCGCGGTCTATGGTCAGATTGCTGATAGTGTGGCCCTGGCCATCAAAGCTGCCAGTGAAGGGGGTGGTATTGTTGCCGATAGGAGAAAACCCACTGATACTTGGGTTCCAGCTTGCGCTTGCCCACATATCCGAGGCATTGCTGCCATTGGCACCAACCGCGTTGATGTTGTTAGCTAGGGTATAGTTGGCGGTCAAGTCCATCGCCACCAGTTGCAACTGGTGAAGATTGGTGACGTTGGTGCTGTATTCCCAGCGCAAGAAGGGGCGCGTCTCGCCATTTACCATAAACCAGGTATTAGTGAAGTCAAACCCATTCAAGCTGGCCGACTGGAAGGCGTTGGCGGTGGTAAGCCCACTGCTGTCAAAACTGAAATCGTTGCTGGCGCCGTGCACCTGACCGGTCGTGCCTACATCCCAAAAGCTAGAGCTTACAGTACCAAGGTTATCGCCCACCAACCCGCCAAAGTGACTGCTGCCAGATACACTGCCAGAAGCGTAGCTGAGGGTTATTGCACCTCCCAAGTTCTCTCCTACCAGCCCACCGGTATAGCCGGTGCCAGTAGCTGTCGCGGTACCAATTGCGTAAGTGTTAGTAATTACGCTGTAGTTAACTCCAACTAGACCGCCAACTAAGTGGTGGCCGTTCACATTGCCAGATGCATAGCTGTTGCTCAACGTGCTACCGATGCCATTCCAGCCGACCAACCCGCCTGCATCATAGCCTCCAGTAGTGACACTGCCCGTGGCGTAGTCGTTGCTTACCGTGCCCCCAATATTCGCACCTACTAGCCCACCAATATAGTTTCCACTACCAGTTACATTGCCACTAGCGTAAGTGTTGTTTACAGCGCTACCGCTATAGTTAAAGCCTACCAAACCGCCCACATAGTCGCTACCTGTCACACTACCCGAGGCATAGCTGTTGCTGATGTTCCCTCGATTCACACCCACCAAGCCACCTGCATATCTTACGCTGGACATCACATTACCAGTCGCATAACTGTTGCTTATGGTAGAGCTACCTGCGCTATTGTTGTTCTCGCCCGCCAAACCACCCACTTGGTGAACACCAGATACGTTACCAGTCGCATAACTGTTGTCTATTGAGGCAGCGTAGTTAATCCCTACCAGTCCGCCAATCTGATCGTTACCTGATACGCTTCCAGTCGCGTAACTGCCGCTTATCGTACCGCCGGTATAATTTTCTCCTACTAGACCGCCTACACGGTTGCCTAAGCCCGAGACAATGCCGGTGGCATAACTCATGCTAATCGCGCCAAGGTTGTCACCTACCAAGCCACCCGCAAAGCCAACGCTAGTGTCAGTGACTGTTCCTGTGGCATAGCTGTTACTCACTGTACCGCCTACGGTGTTTTGACCCACCAGCCCGCCAGTTCCGCTTTGCCCAGTTGCAGTGCCTGTCGCATAACTACCGGAAATTAACGCGGCGTTATATCCAGCCAATCCGCCGACTTTGTTGCGACCGCTGGCTGCTCCGGTGGCATGGCTGTTGCTGATACTAGAACCGGTATCGTTGCTCCCTACCAAACTACCGACATAATCGAGACTGCCGCTCACTGTGCCGGTGGCGTAACTGTTGGAGATAGTTGCGTTAACCTCGTTAAGCCCCACCAACCCGCCAATATTGAGCGATGCTCCATTGACCAATGCACCAGAAAAAGCCGTGACGATATTCGCATTGTCGTTTGCTCCAGCCAAACCACCAACGTCAGTTACACCCGATATGTTGCCATTGCTGTAGCTGTTGTTTATACCACCAAAATCTAGGCTGCCAGAGAGCCCCCCTACCCACTGATGCCCAGTAATGTTGGCAGCTACCATCCCCACATTGTTAGCCGTGCCAGTCCAAATATCACCAAACAATCCCACTGCATCGTCCGCAGGACGATTGATGAACAGGTTGCTTACCGTATGTCCCAACCCATCGAATTTACCTGTGAATCTTGTTGGTAGTCCGCCAGTGTTGTCCCCTATCTGATAAAACCCCGCTCCCGCATTCCAGCCACTGGTCGCAGAAGCGTTAATGTTACTCCCCAGCGCGTAATAGCCGGTCAGGTTGCCTTGCATGCCCTGCAAATCAGTTCCGGTCATACTGCCCTGTGCACCCAAGCTATTAATAACTGTGTAGCTGTTTCCGTTGATGGTTAGGAAGCCCGTGCCAGAACGCGCGCCAAAATCCACATGGCCAAGGAAGCCGCTACCATTCATTCCAACTCGTACTATCCCGCCTGCAACGGAACTGGCAGTGGTCATGGTCAGGCTGGAAGTACCGGACGCGGACATCACATTGTTGATGTTGATGTTGTTTGCAGCGGAAAGGCTGAGGTTGTTGGCACTCCAGGAGATAGTGTCGTTAATGTTGATGTCACCGTTTGTGCCGCTGCCGCCACTGCTGCTGAGGATGGTGAAGTTGCCACCGGCAAGCGCTGTCTGAACTGCCGCACCGGTCA
>JANYIK010000100.1 GCA_025362115.1 Methylophilaceae bacterium | reverse complement strand
GCTTTGGTCGCCGTCACACCGCAATCGGCCATGAGCAGCGTCTCTTCCAGCTCTTCGTACAGCGCTTCGTTGATTTTGCCGCCGCTGAAAATACCGCCCATCTGACGGCCGGTTTTGGCGAGTCCGGCTTTGAGGCGTTCTGCCCAAGTTGTAGTCACTACAGGCACTTCTGCTTTTTTGAAAATGTTTAACATTCTGCCATTTTAACCGCACCGAACTAAATGCGCGTAAGCCATGTCAGATTGCTCAGTATAATTAGCAATCCCTCCCCCTCCCCTTTTCAGGGGGAGGGCTGGGGTGGGGGTTACATGGTGACGTGGAGTACAACTTTCACTGTCTCACCCCCATCCTAACCTTCCCCCTGAGAAGGGGGAAGGAATTGGCAGCTTTATCAACAAGGAGAAACCAGCTTGCATCGTTTTATTACAGCACTTCTATTCCTGTTTTCGTTTCAAACTGTCGCAGCCGAGAATCAAATCCACGAAACAACACTCGCCAACGGCTTGAAAGTCGTGGTGCAAGAAGACCATCGCTCGCCCGTGGTGGTCGCTCAAGTCTGGTATCGCGCGGGTAGCATTGATGAGTACAACGGCACGACAGGAGTCGCGCATGTGCTGGAACACATGATGTTCAAAGGCACTAGGCAATTTCCTGCCGGGCAATTTTCACGCATGGTAGCCGCGGCGGGCGGCAAGGAAAATGCCTTTACCAGCCGTGATTACACGGTGTATTTTCAGCAGCTGGAAAAATCTAAGCTGGCGCTCTCGATGAAGTTAGAAGCTGATCGCATGGCGAATCTGCAATTGACCGATGCCGAATTTGCCAAAGAAATCCAAGTGGTGATGGAAGAACGGCGCTGGCGCACCGACGACAAACCACAAGCCTTGGTGGCCGAGCAATATATGAGTACTGCGCTTCAGGTGCATCCTTATGGCAGACCGGTGATTGGCTGGATGAACGACATTCAAAACATGACCGGACAGGACGCGCGTAACTGGTACCACACTTGGTATGCACCGAACAACGCCACCTTGGTGGTGGTTGGTGATGTAAAGCCTGAGCAAGTGTTTGCGCTGGCGAACAAATACTATGGCGTGTTAAAGCCGCACAAATTGCCCGTGCGCAAACCCCAGGTTGAACCAGAACAGAAAGGCGAGCGCCGCATTACGGTACAAGCACCAGCAAAAAACCCTTATTTGCTGATGGGCTACATTGCGCCAACTTTTAAAGGCTCCGCTGATTGGGAGCCATATGCACTGGAGATTTTAACTGGCGTGCTGGATGGCAATGCTGCCTCGCGCTTGAACCGCAACCTAGTGCGCCGCGACCGATCGGCGGTAGAGGTGAGTGCAGGTTATGACATGATTAACCGTGGACCTAGCCAGTTTGAATTTGACGCAACTCCCTCTGAAGGCACGAGCGTTGCAGACTTGGAAATCGCCATTCGCGGCGAGATTGAAACGCTGAAAAACGAGGGCGTGACCGAGGAAGAACTGCAGCGCGTGAAGGCGCAAGTCATCGCGGCAGATGTGTATAAGCGCGACTCCATGTTCAACCAAGCCATGGAAATCGGTCAACTTGAAAGTACCGGGCATTCCTGGCGCGATCTGGCCGACTACACCAAGCGTCTGCAAACGGTGACTCCAGAACAAGTTCAGGCCGTGGCACGTAAATACTTGGTTGATGAACACTTAACCGTGGCCATCCTCGACCCACAACCAATAGACGAAAATGCCCCGAAGAAAGAAGCCCCACATGGTCGCCACTAAAAAAAGTTTTTTAAGCATTGTTATTTTCGCTTTCATCACCACAGCTGCCCACGCCGGACTCCCCATTCAGCATTGGCAAAGCACGTCTGGCGCACAAGTGTATTTTGTTGAAAATCACGACTTGCCCATCGTAGATGTGAGCGTCAATTTTGCCGCTGGCAGCAGCCAAGACACGCTGGAAAAAGTCGGCACCGCCGCCATGACGCAACGCCTGCTGACACTGGGCGCAGGCGGCATGACGGACGACGAAATTTCCAACAAGTTTGCGGATTTGGGCGCGGTGTTGGGTGGTGATTTCGACGTGGATCGTGCGAGCTTGAAACTGCGCACCTTATCCAGCGAGCGTGAAAAATCGGCCGCGCTGCAATTATTGGCAACGCTGTTACAAAAACCGGATTTCCCAGTCAAGGTGCTGGAACGCGAAAAAGCCCGAACTATTTCTGGCCTGCAAGAAGATGCCACTTTACCGGAAAGTATTTCCAACCGCGCTTTCACGGCGGCGTTGTACGGTAGCCATCCTTACGCGCTGGAAGATGCCATCACGCCAGAATCGGTCGCCAAACTAACGCGCGATGACCTCGTCGCGTTTTATCAGCGTTATTACACACGCAACAACGCAGTCGTGGCCATTATCGGCGATTTAACCCGCGCGCAAGCCGAGCAATTGACTGATCAAGTGACCGAGCAATTGCCGCAGGGTCAAGCTGCAACGGCACTGCCCGCTGTGCCATTGCCACAAGTGGCTGTGGAAAGGCGCATCCCGCATCACGCCGCGCAATCGCACATTTTGCTGGGTTACCCTGGCATCAAACGCATAGACCCTGACTATTTTGCGCTCTATGTTGGCAACTATATTTTAGGTGGTGGTGGCTTTGTATCGCGCTTGACCGAGGAAGTGCGCGAAAAGCGCGGCTTGGTATATAGCGTATATAGTTACTTTGCACCGTTGCGCGAGGCAGGGCCTTTCCAAATCGGCTTACAAACCAAACGAGAGCAGACCGGACAAGCGTTGAGTGTGGTACGCGATACTTTGAAGAAATTTGTAACAGATGGGCCTACAAGCAAAGAGCTGAAAGCGGCTAAAGACAACCTCACCGGGGGCTTTGCACTGCGTTTGGATAGCAATAGCAAAGTTCTGGACTACTTGAGCGTGATAGGTTTTTACGACTTGCCGCTGACTTGGCTGGATGACTATGTGGGTCACGTCAACAAAGTGACGGTGGCGCAGATTAAAGACGCGTTTGCCCGCCGTATCAAGCCTGACAACATGGTCACCATCATCGTTGGCAACACCGAGTAAGGTTTCCTCAAAGGTTATCGATACAAAGCTTGACGCAAACACCGTCATTCCCGCGGAGGCGGGAATCCAGATCAGCCAACTGGCGCAAGAGAGTACCGTATCACTCTATAGATATTTGACGGGATTCCCGCCTCCGCGGGAATGACGAAGTAGTAAGTGTTAAGGATTAAACTAGCATTGTGCGAAACTCCCACAATAAATCAACTAGCAAACCCATTGCCAGACCAGCTGGCAAACTCCGCATTGGCGGCGGCATGTGGCGCAGCCGTATGTTGTGCTTTTCTGAGGCCGAAGGCTTGCGACCCACGCCTGACCGTGTGCGTGAAACACTGTTCAACTGGCTAGGGCAAGAGTTGCACGGTCTCAAGTGTCTTGATTTATTTGCCGGGAGCGGCGCGTTGGGGTTTGAAGCCGCATCGCGCGGTGCGGCAAACGTGATCATGGTGGAAAACAACGCGCAAGCGCATCGAACTTTACTGGAAAACGCCAATTTACTGAACGCAACGCAGATTCAAATTAAACTCGGCGATGCTTTGAGTTTTTTAAGCACCCATCAGCAACAATTTGACGTGATATTCCTAGACCCGCCGTTTCATCAACACTGGATAGAAAAACTGTTGCCACAACTCGCCAAGAATCTGGCTAGCAACGGCTTGGTGTATGTGGAAACCGAAACAGCGCTCATCGCAAGTGGCCCCTGGAAAATTCACAAACAAGACAAAGCAGGCGCGGTGCATTATCACCTGTTAAAATGCGGGGATGGAACATAAAGCCATCTATGCGGGGACTTTCGACCCCATCACCCACGGTCATGAAGATGTGGCTAGGCGCGCTGCCAAGCTTTTCTCCCAAGTCATAGTGGCGGTGGCAGATTACCCCGGCAAGAAACAATTATCCTTCAACACCGCAGAACGCGTGGCAATGGCCAAATCTGTGCTGGCAGACTGCACCAATATCACGGTCATGTCCTTTACTGGTCTACTGATGCAATTTGTACGGGAACAAAATACCCGTGTCGTCATCCGTGGATTACGTGCCGCCTCCGACTTTGAATACGAGTTTCAACTGGCGGGCATGAACCGCAGCATGTTCCCGGAAATGGAAACCTTGTTTTTAACTCCAGCAGACAAATATATGTTCATCTCCGCCAGTCTGGTACGCGAGGTTGCCACCTTAGGCGGCGATGTCAGCAAGTTTGTTTCCCCTTTAGTCGCAGAACAACTGCTACAAAGAATTAAAACCTAAGCCATGTCATTACTCATTACCGACGAATGTATCAACTGCGACGTATGCGAGCCGGAATGCCCGAATGACGCGATATACCAAGGCCAGGAAATCTACGAAATAGCGTCGCACAAGTGCACGGAATGCGTGGGTCATTACGACGCCCCGCAATGCGTGGAAGTGTGCCCGATAGATTGCATCATCCTGCATCCTGACGTTCGGGAAACTCAGGATGAATTGATGCAGAAGTACCACCGATTAACTACGGCTAATGCCACCTGAATTTTAAGAGGAATCAACTATGCGTATTTTGCACACCATGTTAAGAGTCGGCGACCTTAAGCGTTCCACCCAGTTTTACACCCAAGTCTTGGGCATGAAAGTTCTGCGCCACGAAGATTATCCCGACGGCAAATTCACTTTGGCTTTTGTCGGCTATGGCACAGAACAAGACAGTGCAGTGCTGGAACTCACCCACAACTGGGATACGCCCAGCTACGATTTAGGCAAAGGCTTCGGCCATATCGCCATCGAAGTGGACGATGCTTATAAAGCTTGTGAAGAGGTCAAAAAAGCCGGTGGTAAAGTGGTACGCGAGGCCGGACCGATGATGCACGGCACCATCGTGATTGCCTTTATCGAAGACCCCGATGGATACAAAATCGAGTTTATCCAAAAAGGCACTTGGGGTAAGCATTAAGCCGCCATGCGACGCAAACTCATAGTCGGTAATTGGAAGATGTACGGCGACTACGCCTCTAATGAGGTATTGCTGGATGCCCTGTTGTCTGGATTGCGTGACCTTCGCAACGCCGATTACGCGGTATGCGTACCGCATCCTTATTTGTTCCAGGCGCAAGCCGCACTCAAAGGCAGCAACATCGGCTGGGGCGGACAGAATATGAGCCAATTCACCGGCGGTGCTTTTACTGGTTCGGTCGCCCCGCAAATGCTGGCTGATTTTGGCTGTCAGTACGTGATCATCGGTCATTCAGAGCGGCGCGGAGCCTTGCACGAAACCAATCCCATGGTCGCCGCCAAATTCGCGGTGGCAGTGCGCATGGGCATTAAGCCTATCCTTTGCTTAGGTGAAACGATCGAAGAACACGACGCAGGCCAAGCGCATGAAGTAGTAGAGCGCCAGTTAAGCGCAGTGCTGAATGAAGTCGGCGTGGAAAATCTGGGGAAAGGCATACTGGCCTACGAGCCAGTGTGGGCGATTGGTGTTGGCCGCGGAGCCAGGCCAGAACAAGCACAGAGCATACATGCCTACCTTCGCAAGCTGGTTGCCAAAAAAAGTAAAGACGTTGCCAAAGAGATAAGAATCCTACATGGGGGTAGCGTAAAACCCTCAAATGCGGCAAAATTGCTGGTTATGCCTGATATTGATGGAGGCTTGGTGGGCGGCGCGTCTCTTGATGCCGCAGACTTCGTCCCCATTTGTCGTATCGCACATTCATTTTAAGTAGAGAGTGGGTCTGATGGAAGCTATCGTTTTAGTGATACACGTACTGGCAGCGCTAGGCGTGATTGGTTTGGTGCTAATACAACATGGCAAAGGTGCCGACATGGGTGCTGCCTTTGGCAGCGGCGCCTCTGGCAGCCTGTTTGGTGTTACCGGCGCGTCTAATTTCTTGAGTCGTAGCACGGCTGTGTTAGTGGCCTTGTTTTTCGTCACCAGCTTGAGTTTGGCATATTTGTCCGCGCATAAATCCAAGTCGTCTAGCGTGATTAAAATCCCACAAAAAACCATGCCGCTACCCAAGCTGGCCGACAAGCCAGCCGCACCGACAAAAGAAATTCCTCAGTAATAATACTCTGCAGCAAAAGCCGTCGTGGTGGAATTGGTAGACACGCTATCTTGAGGGGGTAGTGACGAAAGTCGTGAGAGTTCGAGTCTCTCCGTCGGCACCAACAAGCAGTACAATGCAGTCCAATAATGTATAAAAAATGTAATAAATACAACAGTTAACATGGTTTTATTGTTTTTTGCAATCCATTCCCGTTCATTGACATACGGGTAAAAGGCGGGTAAAAATACGGGTAAATTCATTTTCGTGAGATTTTTTACCCGTTTATGGCCGTCAAACCCTTATCTAATACAGAAGTACGCCAAGCTAAGTCTGCCGAAAAGCCCCGTAAATTAAGCGATGGCAACGGGCTAAATCTTTTAGTACACCCTAACGGTTCAAAATACTGGCAGCAACGCTACACGCTCTACGGTAAGGAAAAGACCTTGCAGCTAGGGGTTTACCCCGCAATGGGGCTGGCAGATGCCAGAGCTGCTTCATTGGCAGCCCGTAAACTCATAGCCGATGGCATAGACCCCGTTCAAGATAAGCGCAAACAGAACGCTGCAAAAGCCACTGATGCAGCCGCTACGTTTGAATCAGTGACAGCGACTTGGTTAGCGATTAAACAGCGCACCCTTGCCCCTTCCAGTTATCGCAAAATCACGCAGACTTTCCGCGCGAATGTTTACCCGCGCCTTGGCAAAATCCCCGTAAAAGAAATTGATGCGTTGCTGGTGCGCGAAACGATGCAGGTTATGGAAAAACGCGGTGCGCTAGAACTGATGGAAAAATGCCGCGCATGGATTAGAGAGATTTTTGATTTTGCCTTGGGTGAAGGCATGATTTTGCATAACCCCATACCCGCTAAAGACGTGGTGCTAAAAAAGCATGTTGGTGCAAGTCACCCCACCCTGAAAAACAGACAAGATGCAGGCAAGTTTTTACGCAACCTACAAGAGTATGGCGGACGTATAGAAACCCGTCTGGCGCTCTGGCTGCAAGTGCTGATTGCCACGCGCCCTAGTGAGTTACGCCTAGCAGAATGGGTGGAGTTTGATTTTGACAAGGCGCTATGGACAATCCCGCTAGGGCGCATGAAAACTCGCAAGCACATGACAGCGCCTTACGTTGTCACCTTATCCAGCCAAGCGATACAAGCCCTCAAACAATTACGAGAGATTACAGGCCACAGCAAACTGCTTTTCCCTAACCTGACCGATGCAAATAAGCCCATTAGCGATATGACGTTAGCCAAGGCGTTACGCACAATATGGGCTGACTACCGCATTGTGCCGCATGGCTTTCGTCACTTCTTTTCTACCGAGGCCAACGAACACGGACACTTTCGCCCTGACGTAATAGAGGCCTCATTGGCACATAAAGACGGCAATGCAATACGGGCGGTTTACAACAAGGCCACCTACATCAAAGAGCGCCGAGAGTTAGCGCAGTGGTGGGCGGATGAACTGGAAGCTATGCGCGACGGTGGCAAAGTATTGCCATTTAAGCAAGCGTGACAGATTGACTTTCGTAACTCTACGCTATACAGTCACATCCAATGATTAAGACATTCCGGCACAAAGGGCTGCAAGGCTTTTTTGAGACGGGCAGCAAGGCAGGCATACAGCCCAGCCACGCGCCACGGCTGGCAAGGCAGTTAAGACGGCTGGACGAAGCTGCTGCCCCCAATGACATGAATATCCCCGGCTGGAAGCTGCACCCCTTGGCGGGCGAACTGGCCGGGCATTACTCGGTATGGGTCAATGGCAACTGGCGCTTGACCTTTGCTTTTGAAAATGGCGATGCCGTGCTGGTGAATTACCAGGATTATCACTGAAAGGATTTTGACCATGAGCAGGATGTTTAACCCACCCCACCCCGGCGCAACCTTGCGGGAGGATGTATTGCCCGCCTTGGGGCTGACCGTGACCGAAGCCGCCGCCCAGCTTGGTGTAACCCGTGCAGCTTTATCCCGCGTACTCAATGGCCGTGCCGCCATATCGCCAGAAATGGCCTTGCGTATCGAGCAATGGCTGGGGGTAGAAAACGGTGGGCGGGCGGATGTATGGCTGGCCGAACAAACCAGCTACGACCTGTGGCAAACCCGCCAAATGTTCAAACCCAAGGTGCAGCGTGCGCCAGTGGTGGAAACTCTGCATCTGGTCAGCAACCCCGCCAATGCCGCCCACCTTGCCCGTTCCATTGCACAAGACAAAGCCGGGCAGGCCAAACCCCG
>JANYIK010000166.1 GCA_025362115.1 Methylophilaceae bacterium | reverse complement strand
GGCAGGCCATTTGTGAACCATCTAGTCGGCACTGCCAGCATACTGATACGTTATGGCTTCAAGCTGGAAATCGTACTCGCTGGAATGTTGCACACGCTGTATAGCCACGGGATGCAACATGCCAGCGATGTGCCAGCCGCAGTGAGCGTGATGGAACATATGCTGGGCGGTAAAGACAGCGCTGTAGAAACCAGAGTCCGTGCTTATACCCAGCGCGGTGAAGACTTTAATGCCTGGCTGTTTATGCCTTTAATCGGCACGGATGGTTTAGGTGTCTTTGATGCGGAAATCATCGTCATCGCCATCGCCAACCAAATAGAAATGCGCTTAAGCGGCGAGATTGCTTATTCTGGCAGAAGTGATGATCTACCCGCAGCGTTTGATACGCTGGCCATGCACGTGTGCAAAACGCTAGGGGTGGATGGCTTGGCCGAAACCTTGATCAATAGCAAGAACGTGCCCGCTGTTGCACCAGAATTGCAGACAAATGTACCCGTCAGCTATCGCTTACAGGCCGACAAAAAGCACGCCACACCCATGAAAAATAATCTGTTAGCGGTGCCAGCAAAACACCAAACATCTAACTCCTAAGTCATTCCCGCCCCCGACTAAAGCATTCGAGGGCAGGCTGCAGTGGGAATCCAGTTCAGGTGGCTTGGGCGACATGGGTTCGCACGGCGACTATATTGACGTTTGGCTGGATTCCGGCCTCCGCCGGAATGACAGCGGTGATTTAATGCAACTCCCGCAACTCCAAGCGTCTTAACCTGGGCGACACCTTCGCCACTACGCCCACTACCAGCAAAGTCATCACACCACCAAACACCACTGATGGCGTCAAGCCCATCAACCGCGCCATTACGCCGGATTCAAACGCGCCCAGTTCATTAGACGAGCCGATGAAAATACCGTTGATGGCGGAGATACGGCCGCGCATACTGTCTGGGGTGATGAGTTGGTAAATAGTGGTTCGCATCACCACAGAGATACCGTCGAACACGCCGGAGAGCATGAGCAGCAAGCCTGCCAACCAGAAGTTCTGGCTCAAGCCAAAGCCAATAATGCACACACCAAAACCAGCGACTGAACCCAGCAACCATCGTCCCGCGTGGCGATTGACGGGGTGTTTGGCCAGCACCAAACCTACGAGCATGGCACCTACAGCAGGAGAGGCGCGCAGAACACCCAGACCTTCCGCGCCATAGTGGTAAATCTCGTGGATAAACACGGGTAACATAGAAACCGCCCCACCAAACAGCACAGCGAACATATCTAGCGACATCGCACTCAGCATCAACGGATTGCTGAACACAAAACGCAATCCTTCGTAGATGCTTGTGAATACAGGGATGCCCGCCGCAGAAGGAGGTTCTTTTACCCGTAATAACAACAGCGCAATGGCGGCGATAATGGCAAACACCGTCGCCACGCTATAAGCCACCGTTTTGCCTGTCACGCCCACCAGCACGCCGCCCAGCGCAGGGCCAAGCACCAAGCCAATCTGGAATACTGAGCTGCTAACCCCCGATGCTCGTGCGTATTGCGCGCGTGGAAGAATCAACGCAAACAAAGCATTGTAGGAGGGTCCGATAAAGGCGCGGGCAGCACCATTGAGCATTATAGAAGCGTAAATCCAGTGCGTAGCATCACCCGGCAACAGCCCCATAGACACCGCCACTAAAGCCGCAGAATTTATCACTAACAATACGCAGGCCATCACCGCGAACATCCGCCGCGAATGGTGATCGACCGCATAGCCCGCAAACAAAGCACAGCAAAAATAAGGAATCGCCTCGGCTAAGCCTAATAAACCCAGCGCCAGCGGATCGTGCGTGAGCTCGTAAATATGCCAGCCCACAATCACCGCCACCATTTGGTAAGACAACACAATGAGAATGCGAAAGGCCAACAGCTCGGCAAAAGCGCGGTTAATCAGGGGAGTTTTTTTCATGTCACGGAAAGCAATTGTTCATTTAGGTGCTATGTTAGGTATCCGAAAAACAGGGGCAAGCTCACTATTCCAGCAACTCCAGCCAGTGCATCACGGGTTTATCGACTCCGCTTTGCAAATGACACATGCAGCCAATGTTGGCAGTAGCAATCAATTCCGGTTTCCCCGCATTCAGCGCTGCCAGCTTATTGGCTCGCAGTTCACCCGCAATCTTGTTTTGCAGCAATGAATAAGTCCCTGCCGAACCGCAGCACAGATGCGCATCTTCAACTTTCGTGAGTTGATGTCCTAGTTTGAGCAGTATCCCCTCGACCAAACCCGGTAGTTTTTGCCCATGCTGCAAGGTGCATGGGGGATGGTAAGCGATTTTGCGCGGGGCACTGGTGATGTTTGACAGGTTTTCATGAATCAAAACTTCGGCGATGTCTTTGGTTAACGCTGCGATACGCGCAGCTTTTACCGCGTAAGCCATATCGTCTTTGAGCAAGCGACCATAGTCTTTCACCTGCACCCCGCAGCCACTCGCCGTCATCACGATGGCCTCTACTCCCGCTTCAATATGCGGCCACCAAGCATCAATGTTGCGCCTCATCAGCGCTTTGGCATGTTCTGGCGCAGACAAGTGCTGGGGGAGTGCGCCACAGCAACCAGCCTGCTCCGCACGAATCAAGCTGATGCTTAATTTATCCAGCACTCGCGCGGCAGTGGCGTTGATGTTGGGGGCGAGCTGGGGTTGTACGCAGCCTTCTAATATCAACATCTGGCGCAGGTGTTGGGTGGGTGGCCAAGGTTGGGCTTGCTGTTGCGCGGGGATTTTGTCTTGAAGTATTGTGGGCAATACTGGTTTGAGCCAGCGCGCCACTTTCAACGCCGCTGAAAATAGCTTGGGCTGTGTCAGCACCTTGCACAGTAACCATCTGCTGAACTCTTGGTGCCATGGGCGCTTGATCGTGCTCTCAGCGATTTCACGACCGATCTCCAGTAATTCCCCGTATTCCACACCTGACGGACAGGTGGTTTCGCAGTTGCGACAAGTCAGGCAGCGATCCAAATGGGTATGGATAGTGCCACCGCTTGGCGCACCTTCCAACATCTGCTTGATCAGGTAAATACGCCCTCTTGGGCCATCCAATTCATCGCCTTTCACCTGATAAGTCGGACAAGTGGCGTTGCAAAAACCGCAATGCACACACTTGCGCAAGATCGCATTGGCCTCAAGTCCTTGCGTGGTATTGATGAATTCAGGGGAAAGTTGGGTTTGCATGTTGGCTTAAGCGTACAGTCTTCCCGCGTCGAACACGCCATGCGGGTCAAAAATCTGGCGGATGCGTTGGTGCAGATCTGCCATCGGCGCTGACAGCGGCGCAAAAGCCGGGTAGCCGATTCCACGGAACAGAGTGGCATGCCCCCCCGCCGCTAATGCCTGATGTCGCGGCGCATCGCTGCTATCCACCACCCACCGCACCGCACCGCCCCATTCGACACATCGTGTTCCCGCTATCGGCGGCGTGGTGGAGGGCACACTGAGTCGCCACAAAGACGATGTTTCAAATATCGGCAAGGTTTGCTCTTTCAGCGCAGCCCAAAAAACTGCGCCATCGGCAATATCTTCTCCCCCTAATTTTCCCACTGCTGCATTGACCGCGCTCTCGGCACCGGAAAGTCTTACGACCAAACGCCCAGCTATCCATGCACTTGCAGACAACGGCAACGGTCTAGCCGCCCATTGATTCATGATTTCAATGGCCTTTATTTCATTCATCTCCAGCGAAAGCGTGCGCTCACAGGAGGGCTGTGGCAATAGTTTAATCGTGACCTCAGTCAACACGCCCAAGCTCCCCAGTGACCCCACCACCAAACGCGACACGTCATAACCTGCCACATTTTTAATCACCCTCCCACCAAAACGCAAATGCTGACCACGCCCATCAATCAACTCTACCCCCAATACTGCATCACGCACCGCCCCGGCGTAAGGTCGCCGCGGGCCGGAAAGGCCAGTCGCAATACTGCCCCCTAAAGTTGCACCATCGCCAAAATACGGTGGTTCAAACGGCAGCATTTGCTTATTTTTCCCAAGTGCCGCTTCAATTTCTTTGAGCGTAGTACCAGCCCGCGCAGTTATGGTAAGTTCGCGCGGGTCGTAGGCCACAATCCCTGTCAACCCTTGAGTGGAAAGCAATTCACCTGTGGGAGCATTGCCGTAAAACGCTTTGCTACCGCTGCCGCGTATGGTCAGCGTTTTTTTTTCGGCGATAGCTTGTTGAATTCGAACAGCAATATCCATCAAAATCTCGGTAACTCAGGGTGCGGCAATTGCCCATGATGCACATGCATCGCTCCCAGCTCGGCGCAGCGATAGAGGC
This sequence comes from Methylophilaceae bacterium, assembly GCA_025362115.1. Taxonomy (GTDB): domain Bacteria; phylum Pseudomonadota; class Gammaproteobacteria; order Burkholderiales; family Methylophilaceae; genus CAILHX01. The sequence goes on along the minus strand of JANYIK010000166.1, from coordinate 32,412 downwards.
TAGGCACGGCCTTGCCGGGATTGAGCAAGCCCAAGGGGTCAAACGCGGCTTTCAATGCATGAAAAATCTCTAACTCTGGCGTGGCAAACTGACTGCACATCTGGTTGATTTTCTCTATTCCTACGCCGTGTTCGCCTGTAATCGTGCCCCCCACAGCGATGCATAGCTCTAAAATTTTGCCCCCCATCTCTTCGGTTTTGGTCAACTCACCCGCCTTGTTAGCATCGTACAGAATCAGCGGGTGCAGATTACCATCGCCGGCGTGGAACACATTAGCCACAGGTAGGCCGTATTCCTTGGAAAGCTCCGCTATACGCCGCAGAACTTCAGGGAGCTTGCTGCGCGGGATGGTGCCATCCATACAGTAGTAATCGGGCGAGATGCGACCCACTGCAGGAAAAGCAGCCTTGCGACCTGCCCACAGAGTAGCGCGTTCCGCATCATCCGTGGCGGTGCGTATCTCTATTGCACCGCAGCGCTGCACCACATCATGCACCACATGGATACCATCCGATACCTCTTCATTTACTCCGTCAATCTCTATTAGCAACAAAGCTTCGGCATTATCAGGGTAACCAGCATGAACATAGGCTTCTGCCGCCCGTATCGCCAACTTGTCCATCATCTCCAGCCCCGCAGGTATGATGCCGGCAGCAATGATTTCGCCCACCGCGTGGCCGGCTTTTTCCACACTATCAAACGCTGCCAACATGACTTGCGCACGCTCTGGCTTGGCCAACAACTTGACGGTAATTTCGGTAATCACGCCCAACATGCCCTCAGAGCCATTGATAAGCGCTAACAGGTCGTAGCCCGGGCTATCCAGCGCTTGGCTCCCCAACGTGAGCAGTTCGCCATCCATCGTCACCACACGCACTTCGAGCACATTATGCACAGTGAGGCCATATTTCAGACAATGGATGCCGCCGGAGTTTTCAGCCACATTTCCGCCTATGCTGCACGCGATTTGCGAAGAAGGATCAGGCGCGTAGTACAAACCATGAGGTGCAGCGGCTTGAGAAATAGCGAGGTTACGCACACCGGGCTGAACCTTGGCAATGCGTGAGAGCGGGTCAATATGAATAATCTTATTTAGCTTTGCCAATGAGAGCAGTAAGGCATTCTTGAGCGGCAATGCACCACCCGACAATCCAGTACCATGGCCGCGCGCTACCACTGGCACATTACATTGATGACAAAGTCGCAAGATTTTGGCTATTTGGATTTCGTCTTCCGGCAGCGCTACCGCAGCCGGCATTTGCCGATATGCCGAAAGCGCATCGCACTCGTAAGGAACAAGTTGCTCAGGCTTGGTCAACAAGCTGGCCTTGGGCAAGAAGCGGCGCAACCCTGTCAATAAAACAGATGGCAACATGCGCTAATACAAACCCGACACGATGCCATCATCACTAATATCTATGTGCGTGGCACAAGGCTCTTTGGGTAAGCCAGGCATAGTCATGATGTCGTCGCACAACATCACGATAAACTCGGCTCCAGCACACAAACGCACTTCTCGTATCGTTACAGTGTGGCCTGTAGGTGCGCCTTTGAGGGTAGCATCGGTTGAAAACGATGACTGCGTCTTGGCCACGCAGATAGGATAATGGCCGTAATCCTTTTGCAACTCATCAATCAGTGCACGGATACGACGTGAGGCAGCGATGTCGGCGGCACCATAGATATTGATGGCGATTTTCCGCATCTTTTCCCACAAAGCGTCGCCATCCTCATATACGAATTTCATCGTAGGCTTGGCATCCGCCAACCGCACCACTTCATGCGCTAAGGCTTCCGCACCCACTCCGCCTTTTGCCCAATGTTCAGCCAGCACTACTTTTACTCCCAGTGCCGCCATGCTTTGTTCGACCAGCGCGATCTCCGCGTGGCTATCCGAAGTAAACCGGTTAATCGCCACCACGCAAGGCAAACCGTAGTGCTGGGTGACATTTTGTACATGCTTTTGCAGATTCACCAGACCGGATTTCAACGCCGAGACATCTTCAACATTCAAATCTTTCACCTCCACCCCGCCGTGGTACTTGAGTGCACGTATGGTCGCCACGATGACACAGGCAGAAGGCTGCAGGCCAGACTTACGGCATTTGATGTCTATGAATTTTTCCGCCCCCAAATCCGCGCCAAAACCCGCTTCGGTGACCACATAATCCGCAAGCTTGAGCGCCAGTTTGGTGGCAATAACAGAATTGCATCCATGCGCGATATTGGCAAATGGCCCACCGTGAATCAAGGCTGGCGTGCCTTCCAGACTTTGCACCAGATTCGGTTTGATGGCATCTTTCAACAGCACCGCCATAGCCCCATGAGCCTTGAGTTCTCGCGCATGAATGGCGTGCCCGTCAAAACCATATCCAATCACGATATTGCCTAGGCGTTGTTTCAAGTCTTTGAGCGATTCTGCCAGACAAAAGATTGCCATCACTTCAGAAGCCACTACGATATCAAATCCATCTTCGCGCGTTTGTCCATTCACCTTGCCGCCCAGTCCCACCACAATTTGTCGCAGCGCACGGTCGTTCATATCCATTACACGCTTCCAGGTGATCTGGCGCGGGTCTATCCCCAATGCGTTGCCTTGGTGGATATGGTTGTCTATTAACGCTGACAGCAGGTTGTGTGCAAGCGCGATGGCAGAGAAATCGCCAGTGAAGTGCAGATTGATGTCTTCCATCGGCACAATTTGCGCATAGCCGCCACCCGTAGCGCCACCCTTCATGCCGAACACCGGACCCATCGAAGGTTCACGCAGGCAGATGGCAGCTTGCTTGCCGATGTGATTCAAGGCATCGCCCAGCCCCACGCTAGTGGTCGTCTTGCCTTCTCCGGGTGGGGTCGGCGAAATAGCTGTAACCAGTATCAGCTTGCCGTCCGGCTTAATTGCCAGATCAAGAGCGGCTAAATCAATCTTGGCTTTGTAATGCCCATAAGGGATTAAGCTATCAACATTGAGTCTAAGTGTTTTGGCAACCTCAGTTATTTTCTTGATGGGCGTTTGTTGCGAAATCTCTATATCACTCAGCATAGCGGCTCCTTGATACGCGACGACTCCATCTTAACAAAGCCCACTCTATATTGCCCCAGTTTCGCATGCAATCTCTTGATGCACATGACACCAGAACCACACATTCGAGTAAAATGTCCGCCAACTAACTAGCTCTCAGAGAAAGCCAATGCTTACCGACACTACCGCTGCGCAAAAGGCACAGACACTGGCCGAGGCGCTGCCTTACATCAAAAAGTTCTTCGATAAGACCATTGTCATCAAATATGGTGGTAATGCCATGACCGATGAAAAGCTGAAAGACAGCTTCGCACGAGACGTGGTGTTGCTGAAACTGGTGGGGATGAATCCAGTCGTAGTGCATGGTGGCGGCCCGCAGATCAACGAACTACTGGATAAACTCGGAAAAAAGGGGGAATTCATCCAGGGCATGCGTGTCACCGATGAAGAAACCATGGACGTGGTGGAGATGGTGCTGGGCGGACAAGTCAATAAAGAAATCGTCAATCTCATTAACCGGCATGGCGGCAAAGCTGTTGGGTTGACCGGGCAGGACGGCAATTTTATACGTGCCAGAAAGTTGCTGATTGAAAGCAACACAAACCCCGGTGAGATGATAGACATCGGTCAAGTAGGTGACATCACCGGCATAGACCCCAGCTTGATAGAGTTTCTGGATACGGGTGACTTTATCCCCGTGATCGCCCCGATAGGCGTAGGGGTAGAGGGCGAGACCTACAACATCAACGCTGACGTAGTGGCGGGGAAACTGGCGGAGATATTGGGTGCTGAAAAACTCATCCTGTTGACCAATACCCCAGGCGTACTCGATAAAAACGGTCAACTGCTGACTGGTTTAACTGCCAAGGAAATAGATGGCTTGTTTGCCGATGGCACGCTCTCCGGCGGCATGTTACCCAAGATCAGCTCAGCGCTGGATGCCGCACGGAGCGGAGTAAAATCGGTGCACATCATTGACGGCAGAGTGGAACACGCGCTGCTGCTAGAAGTATTGACGGATGAAGGTGTCGGTACGCTAATACGTGCCAAATAGACCCCCCATCCTGTCCTTCCCCCTAAAAAGGGGAAGGAACGAACTTGAACTTGTAGCAACTTAAATAAGGACTGAAATCATGGCTACAAAACCTGGTGAACGTAAGCAACAAATCCTGCAAACCTTGGCAAAGATGCTGGAGATGCCCAAGCATGAGAAAATCACTACCGCTAGGCTTGCCGCCAAACTGGACGTGAGCGAGGCAGCGCTCTACCGGCACTTTTCCGGCAAAGCGCAGATGTTTGAAGGCTTGATTGAGTTTATCGAGCAATCACTGTTTACACTAATCAACAAAATCACCACTGAGGAAACAGATGGCCTCAAGCAAGTGCGCCGTATCATCACCATTCTGCTGTTGTTCGCGGAGAAGAACCCAGGCATGACACGTGTGCTGATTGGCGATGCGCTAGTGAATGAAGATGCCAAACTGCAACTACGCATCAACCAGCTATTTGACCGTGTGGAATCTACGCTAAAACAGTCCTTACGCATCGCCGAGACACAAAGCAAGCGTAAGCTAGACCCCGAAGCCCAAGCCAACTTATTGCTGTGCTACGTGGCGGGGCGTTGGCATCAGTTCGCCAAGAGCGGCTTCAAGCGTAAACCTATGGAGTATGTGCAGCCGCAATTGACACTGCTTTACGGGCTGGAAGAGTAATTTAACCCGAGTTTTTAGGCGTGAACTTCGCGCCGATATGCGCCTGCTGGCGTTTTTCAGCCAGCTCCACCTGCCGCTGACGTTCTGCGTAAGCCTGCTTGCGTTCTTCTGTTTTTCTATCGTAGCAATGCGGACAACTCACGCCCAACTCGTAATGTTCCGAGGCTAGATCATCATGCCCCAGCGGATGCCGACAAGCGCGGCACATCTGGAATTGGCCGGGTTTGAGATCGTGATCTACCGAAACGCGCTCATCAAACACAAAACATTCACCTTTCCATAAAGACTCGTCCTTGGGTACGGTTTCTAGGTATTTCAGAATCCCACCTTGTAAGTGGTACACCTCTTCAAACCCTTGGCTACGCAGATAAGCAGTAGATTTTTCGCACCTGATGCCGCCGGTGCAGAACATGGCGACCTTAGGTTTTGCGCGTAATTCCGGAGTGTTTTTCACCCACTTTGGCAATTCACGAAAATTGTTGGTTTTGGGGTTAATTGCACCCTGAAACGTGCCTATCGCCACTTCGTAGTCGTTGCGTGTATCCACCAGAATTACATCCGGGTCACTGATGAGCGCGTTCCAGTCTTCTGGTTTAACATACTGGCCCGCCATTTCACTGGGCTTCACATGGGGTACACCCATAGTCACGATTTCCTTCTTCAAACGCACCTTCATGCGGTAGAAAGGTTGCTTATCGGCATAGGATTCTTTGTGCACCAAATCGCTTAAACGTGTGTCACTACGTAAATAGGTGAGCACCGCATTGATATTAGCTGACAGGCCGGAAATGGTACCGTTGATACCCTCTTCTGCCAACAAGATAGTCCCTTTGACTTGATGCGCCTCACAGCAAGCCAGTAGAGGCGCTTTCAACTCGGTAAAGTCAGGCAAAGTGACGAATTTATACAACGCAGCAGTTAAATATTTACTCATCTGATGATTACCGGCAGATTCCTTCCCCTTTTCAGGGGGAAGGGTAGGATGGGGGTTAGATGGTTCAAAATTTCCACGTGCAACCCCCACCCCAACCCTCCCCCTGCGAGAGGGAGGGAGTTCAATTAAAGCAGCAACCTAAATCGTGGGCGATGTCTTTTTGGCTTTGGCCAGCCTTCATGATCACGCGCAGCGTGCCGGTTTTATCGAACACATACACGCCCGCACTATGGTCTATGGTGTAGCCCGCTTTGGAGTTGGATTCCTGTTTGGCGAAATACACTTTGAAGTCTTGCGTGACTTTGACGGTTTGCGCTTGATCGCCGCGCAAGCCTAAAAAAGTAGGATTAAACGAGGGTACGAACTTCTTCAGCACCTCAGCGCTATCGCGTTCCGGGTCTAGCGAGATAAACAATACCTGTACGTCTTTGGCTTTCTCTCCCATGAGCTTGAGTGCGCCAGCCAGATCAGTCATGGTAGTGGGACACACGTCCGGGCAATGGGTATAGCCAAAAAATAAAGCCACAACCTTGCCATGAAAATCCGTCAATTTACGAGGCGTGCCGTTGTGGTCCGGCAACACGAAATCGCTAGTCAGAGTGACATCTGTCATGTCCGAACCAACAAATTGGGGAGTACCAGCAGATGGGCTCTTAGAGCATCCAGCCAAACTCATCAACAATAGCAAACACAAAATGCGGCGCATGATTAAATAGGGTAGAAGAAATAGTGATCTACTAGCAATACAGCGAACATCCACATCAAGTACCAGATAGAAAAGCGGAAAGTGCGCTTGGCGAGTTCGTCGCTATACACCCTATATATAGCAATGGCATAACGCATGAACATGGTATTAAGTACCGCAGAACCCAGCACAAAAACCCAACCACTCATACCCAGCGCTAAAGGCATCAAAGTCACTGCGACCAAGATGATGGTGTAGAGCAGAATCTGCAAGCGCGTGTATTCCTCGCCGTGCGTCACTGGCAACATAGGCAAACCAGAAGCCGCATACTCTTCACGACGATAGAGTGCGAGCGCCCAGAAATGTGGTGGGGTCCAGGCAAAGATGATTAGCACCAAAATCCACGCTTCTGGCGAAACTGTCCCAGTCACCGCCGCCCATCCTAATGCCGGAGGCATAGCTCCAGAGAAACCTCCGATGACAATATTCATAGGGGTGGCAGGCTTGAGAAAAACAGTATAGATGACCGCGTAACCTAGAAAGGTCGCGAAAGTGAGCCACATAGTCAGCGGATTGACTAAAAAGTACAGGATGCCCAAGCCACTAGAACCAACTACACTAGCAAAAATAAAGGTCTGACTGGAAGTCACTTGCCCTGTAGGCAATGGTCGTGCACGAGTGCGCGCCATCCGTGCATCAATTTTTTGCTCTATCAGGCAATTAAATGCTGCTGCTGCCCCCGAAGCCAAACCTATACCTATACTTGCCGCCAATAGGATATTCAGTGGCACCATGCCAGGCGTGGCGAGAAACATACCAATAATCGCGGTAAATACGATCAAGCCGGTCACGCGCGGCTTACACATGGTCAAAAAGTTTCGGCAACTATCTCCAAAACTTATGTGGTTCATCATTTTGCTTGCCGTTGTCATGCTTATTTATCTTTGGGAGTCAAATTTGAGTTTATCACTACCAGCACCATCAATAGTATTGCGGCACCCGCATTATGCCCCACCGCCACAGCTAATGGCAGGCTAAACACCACATTGCTGATGCCCAAGGCAACTTGCGCCAATAGCGCGGTCAACAGCACTTTGCCCAAAAAACTCAAGCCGGGAATTTTCAGCAATTTGCTGCCAAACCACCCCAGATAAAGGAAGGTGATCAGCGCACCCAGCCTGTGCATAAGGTGAATGGCGGTGAGCGAGGCCAGCGACAGCTGACTACCGTCAGCATTCACTCCCAATTCACGCACCAGATGAAAGGCGTTGGCAAAATCGGTAGGCGGCAACAACATGCCTTGGCATGCGGGAAAATCAGGGCAAGCCAGCGCGGCATAATTGGTACTAGTCCAACCACCTAATATTATTTGACAGGCCAACACCAGCAGCGCCAACAGCGCCCAAGGCCGTATGGCGGGATGCGAAACCGTTGCCAAACGACGGCTGGCGAGCCAGGTCAACAAGCCCAACGTGGTCATGCCTCCGATCAAATGTAAACTCACAATCACCGGCTTCAACAGCAAAGTTACCGTCCACATACCCAGCGCCGCTTGGAATATCACCAATATCAGCAAGGCGCTTGGCAATGCGGGAGAGGCGACGCGACGATTGCGCCATGCCGTGACAAAAACTGCCAAAATCAACAAGCCCAAAGTGCCCGCAAAATAGCGATGTGCCATCTCTTTCCACGCCTTGTGTGTTTCCAATGGCTTGTCAGGAAAAGCCGTCACAGCGTCACTGGTGTGCGGCACCGTAATATGACCATAGCATCCTGGCCAGTCCGGACAGCCCAATCCAGCATCCGATAAGCGCACATAGGCACCCAAAACCACCACACATAAAGCCAGCACAGTGGCGACCAATACTATTTTTTTGAACATATGCTCAACCTGCCCACGAATTTTTTAACAGGCGCTCCAAGTCATGGCGCACGCCTTTAGGTTCGAAACTCGGTGCATAGCTCATCATCAAATTTCCCAATGGATCCACCAGATAGACGCGCCCCGCTTGCGGTGTGGGCTGGTTTGCTACTTTGAACTGTCTAGAAAAATCATCAATTCCAGCACCCTTCAGCACGATGACATTTTGCGGCGGAAGGATTTTACTTTCGGCGGTGAGCAGCAAAACTTGCTGGACACGGTTTGCGTCTTTATTTAAGGAAATGCGCAGATTCTGCAGTATTTGCAGTTGTTCTTGGCAACTGGCTTCACACTCGTTCGCCACTATTACTATGGTCCACTTCTTTGCCCATTGATTGGCACTGAATGGCTTACCTTGAACATCCTGTAAATCGCGGAATCGCAAGCTCTGTGGTGGCTGTACTAACTCACCATAACTATGCACATTTGCCCGCCAACCCACTAAATGCAAGGTGGCTGCCAAGGTGAAGGGCATTAAAAACACCAGCGCAAGAATGAGTAAGGTTTTTCTACCAGAACTAGACTGCATTTCAAGACTCCACTTTCTTAATATTCAATACGATATAAATCACTAACAAGGTCAACGCGAAGCCAAACCATTGATAAGCATAGCCCAAGTGCATGGCGATGTTGTTGCCGGGCGGCGGCCAGTTTCGCACAAAACCTCCTGCCTCACTTTGGGCATCCAAACGCACCACAAAAGGCTGCACGACAAACGGCACGGTTTTGAGATAGCGCATCATATCCAGATTTTGCCAAACTGGCTGCCAGCTTGCATTTTTAGTAGGCGGCGCTTCCAGCGTGAAAAACTTTGCCGAGGGAAACACAATGTCACCTTCCAACTCCTGCTTGCCAGACGGCGTATCTATCACTGGCACTCGCCTATCTGTCGAACCTTGAATCCAACCCCGATTAACCAACACTACCGCACCACCTTCCACTTGCATCGGTGTCAACACATGGTAACCAACCATGGTGTTTTCCACCTGGTTATCCAGCAGAATTTGGTAACGCGGCTGGTAAAACCCAGCGAACTTGACGCGACGATAACGCCAGCGATCCATATCTACAATCTTCTGCGGCAGTGCCACTGGGGCTTGCTTCAGACTCAGTTCGAGCTGCGCTTGCAACGCCTGTTTGGCTTGCGCCTTGCCGTATTGCCACAACCCGGCTTTGACGCACAGCGTGGCTGTTAGCAACATGGCGATAGTCATGAATAGACTAGGACGAAACTTCACCATCATATTATGGATTGCAATCTGGCGACTGACCCCGCATAATCATCCGCATACGCCCAACTAGGATTGGTCATGGTTAAACTTCTCATTGTCATCATGCTGCTGCTCATCGCTGGCAGTCTATTTTCCGCTTTGTACTATTTGATGAAGGGCGACAACAGCGAAAAAACCGTCAAGGCGCTCACTTGGCGTATTTCCTTGTCTCTGGGGTTGTTCCTGTTGCTGATGTTAGGCTTTTATCTCGGTGTCATCGGCCATCCCAACCCCACGCCGCTCTAGTTGGTCGCTGTCTGCTTTACGTTATTGGCCGTACCATTGTAAAACGCATATGACAACGTCAAGGTATGCACGTCCTCGGGCAGATCGGTCTTGACGTAAAACATCACTGGCATTTCTCGGCTTTCGCCCGCTTTCAGGGTTTGCTGCTTAAAACAAAAACATTCGATTTTTTTGAAGTAAAGCGCGGCCAATTCTGGCGTAATGCTAGGCACCGCAACCCCCATGACCCCTGCTCCTGCGTTATTTTTGGCCACATAACTGGTGAGATTCATCTCGCCAGGATGCACACGCATAGTGTCTTGCTTGGGATGAAAGCTCCAGTCCAAGCCAGGCATGGTATTACCAGTAAAAATAACCGTGACCCAGCGCGTTTTGTCTATTTTTTGTCCGCTAGCCATCAAGGTGGCGTTGCTATCCGCGCGACCATTCAAGGCGAATTTTTTGCACATCACGTCATAAATGGGCGCGATGGCGAAGCCGAATAATAGCCCTGCGAGCACGATCAGACTCAACTTCCAAGCTAAACGTTTATTTAAAGCTACTACTTGCAACTTCATTTACCCATGCCGTAGAAGATAGAAGTGAAGTACAAAACCACTGCCAATATGCCTATTGACCAGCCTATCAGCAAATTTCTACGGCGTTTTTTCTGATTGTCTTGTTCCATATTTTTCTCTATTTGTATGGCGTACCGATATGGTTGTATATCTGTCTTGCCAAAAGTTCACGTTGCTTTTTAGTTAAATAACGCCCAATTTCAAATTCCTTGCCGTGCGAAAGTAGGCCTAAACGCAATTCTCCATTCGGCAACTCATGGCGAACCAGTTTTGCCCAATACGGACTGAGTACAAATTGGCTAAACTGCCGCCTAGTACGCCGCTCCACCACTAGGCTGTCGCCGTCTATGCTAATACTTTCATAGTCCTCTGCGTGACTGTTGACGTGATAAAACGCAAAGCCTAGCGCAAAAATTTCCAGCCCCACAAAAGGCAACACCAACCAAGCACCTAACAAGGCGAATCCTACCGCAATACAACATGGAATCACCGTCAGCAACAATACCACCCTAATCTTGCCTGAGGAACTTAAAGAGCTATTAGGCTTTGAGATGGCTTTGTAGCTGGTGCTGGCATCTACCACAGATAAGGTCATAGCCCCCCCGATTCGGAAGCTTAAAAACAAAACGCCACAGGAAACACCCTGTGGCGTTAGGTGAATCTAACTAATACCTACAACCAATAAACGAATATGAACAGGAACAACCACACCACGTCCACAAAGTGCCAGTACCAAGCCACCGCTTCAAATCCAAAGTGGTTGTGCGCATCAAAGTGACCACTCCTGACACGTAGCAGAATGATGGTCAACATGATGGCGCCCATCGTCACATGCAAGCCGTGGAAGCCAGTCAACATATAGAAGGTAGCCCCATAGATGCCAGACTTGATAGTGAAGGCCGCTTCGGCATATTCATGCGCTTGCAGAGTCAAAAAGGCAACACCCAAAGCAATGGTCAGAACCAAGCCAATCGTGAGTTGATTACGATTGTTCTTCATCAAGCCCCAGTGCGCCCAAGTCAAGGTTGCACCAGAAGTAAGCAGCAACAAAGTGTTAATGGCAGGTAGACCCCAAGGTGCCATGTGCCCTTCCAGCACCAGCTTAGGGCCAGCGCTAGGCCACGTAGCTACAAAGCCGGGCCACAGTAATTGAGCATCAGCCAGCCAATGCAAAGACACGTTACGCGCATAGAACAAAGCACCGAAGAAACCGAAGAAGAACATGACTTCGGAAAAAATGAACCAGCCCATGCCCCAACGAAAGGAATGATCAACCTGCGTGTTATAGACCTTACTGATGCTTTCCTTAATCACCTCACTGAACCAGCCTCGCAGCAAGTAGACAAAAACCAGTCCGCCAGCGATCATCACCGGTTTACCCAGCCCAATCTGATTTAAGGCCATGGCAAAACCGCCGAACATCAAGAACAAAGCGGTTGCCGCAATAGCCGGCCAGAAAGATGGGGCTGGCAGATAATAATTTTTTGTACTCTGTCTCATGTTTGCTCCTAATTAGTTTGCTTAAGCTTACTTCACAACCGGCGGGGTTTCAAAAGTATGGAACGGTGCAGGTGAAGGCACAGTCCACTCCAAGCCATGTGCGCCTTCCCATGGACTAGCTGACGCTTTTGCACCTCCCTTAATGCACTTAATCACCACATACAGGAACAGCAGTTGGCTGAGACCCAGAACAAATGCACCATATGAGGAGATCATATTAAACTCGGCAAACTGTTGCGAATAGTCAGGAATACGGCGTGGCATACCAGCCAATCCAGTAAAGTGCATCGGGAAGAAGGTGACGTTGAAAGCAATGGTAGTCAACCAGAAATGCCACTTACCCAAGGTTTCGTCATACATATGGCCGGTCCATTTGGGTATCCAGTAATAAACACCACCCATGATAGACATAGCAGCACCGGAGAACAGCACGTAGTGGAAGTGAGCTACCACGTAATAAGTGTCCTGCAATTGGATATCCACCGGCAAAATCGCCAGTACCAGGCCACTCAATCCACCAATGGTGAACAGGAATACCACGGCCACCGCAAACAGCATCGGTGTCTCGAAAGTAATGGAACCCTTCCACATGGTCGCCACCCAGTTGAACACTTTCACCCCGGTTGGCACAGAAATCAGCATGGTGCTGTACATGAAGAACAGCTGACCAGCGACTGGCATACCGGTGGTGAACATGTGGTGCGCCCATACGACGAAGGACAGCACCGCAATCGCGGTGGTGGCGTACACCATGGAAGTATAACCAAACAGTGGCTTGCGTGCGAAGGTGGGGATAATGGTGGACAGAATGCCGAAAGCCGGCAGAATCATGATGTACACCTCGGGATGTCCGAAGAACCAGAACACATGCTGGAACAACACAGGATCACCACCACCGGCAGCGTTGAAGAAGTGAGTACCGAAGTGACGGTCGGTAATCATCATGGTCAATGCACCAGCCAACACCGGCATCGCCGCAATCAGCAGATATGCGGTGATCAGCCATGTCCAAACAAACATCGGCATTTTCATCAAGGTCATGCCGGGGGCACGCATGTTAAAGATGGTGGTAATGATGTTGATGGAGCCGACAATGGATGACACGCCCAATATATGCAGCGCAAAAATGCTCATATCCATAGACAAGCCGCCCTGAATCGCCAGTGGCGGATACATCGTCCAGCCACCGGCAACCGCACCACCGGGAACGAAAATCGAGGTCACCAACAACAGTGCCGCAGGGATCAGCAACCAGAAACTCATATTATTGAGCCGCGGGAAGGCCATATCCGGCGCACCTATCATCAACGGCACCTGCCAATTAGCAAAGCCCACAAAGGCCGGCATGATGGCACCGAAAATCATAATCAGCCCATGCAAAGTGGTAAGCTGATTGAACACTTGCGGTTGAAAAAACTGTAACCCGGGCTGAAACAATTCAGCGCGGATACCCATGGCCATAGCGCCTGCGAACAGGAACATGGTAAAAGCGAACCACAGGTACATGGTGCCAATGTCTTTATGGTTGGTGGATTTAACCCAACGCATTAGCCCGGTAGGGTGACCATGGCTATCGTGTCCATGATCGTCGTGATGTTTTGCGGTTGCGGTACTCATCAATTTCTCCTTAAAACTACAGCTTGTTCAAATCTAATAGTAAGTGTCTTAGCGTGCAGCCTTGACTTGGGCTGGTTGCAGCACGTCGCCGGTCGAGTTACCAAGGCCATTACGCTCGTAGGTAATAACGGAAGCAATTTCCACGTCATTCAACAGCGCTTTCCATGATGGCATCACGCGCACTCCGTTAAGCACCCGATCGAGGTGGCCGTCTTTGAGCATTTTTCCATCTGCACCAAAAATCGGCCCGGTAGCAATCTTGCTTCCAGTCAAGGCCGGGAATGCCGGTGGCAGACCCGCGCCGCTAGCTTGGTGACAAGCCGCGCAGTTCTTCTCATAAACCGTTTTACCATTAGCAATCAGGTCGTCCTTGCTCCATTCCTTGTCGCCACTGGCGGCAGCTTCAGCAGCAGCAGCTTTCTTGGATGCAATCCACGCATTGAATTTTTCTTCAGAAACGGCTTCTACCACGATAGGCATAAATCCGTGATCCTTACCACAAAGCTCGGCGCACTGGCCGCGGTAAGTCCCTTCTTTTTCTACCCTGAACCAGACTTCTTTGATGAAGCCAGGGATAGCGTCTTGCTTGACACCGAATGATGGCACCCACCAAGCGTGAATCACGTCCTCAGCGGTCAGCAGCACACGCACCTTTTTACCGGTAGGCACTACTACAGGATTATCAACTTCCAGCAAATAGTGTTCGCTTTTTGGTGCTGTGCCATGAATTTGTTCTTGCGGCGTGGCCAACGTGCTAATAAAACGCACGTCTTTGCCTAAATACTCATATTCCCATTTCCATTGATGTCCCGTAGCCTTGATGCTCATGTCGGCTTCGCGGGTGTCCTTCATGGCGAGAATGGTTTTGGTTGCGGGAATGGCCATGCCAATCAGAATCAGCGCAGGGATGATAGTCCACACTACTTCGAGCATATGATGCTCATGGAACTGAACTGCCTTATGACCCACTGATTTGCGATGCTTGTACAGGGAATAAAACATGATACTGAACACTACGATAAAAATTGCGATACACACATACATAATCAGCATGTGCAAATCGTAAATCTGAGTAGCGATTTCGGTAACCGGAGCCCTAAGATTCAGTGCATATTCCGCTTGCACACTGCTACTAGCAAGGAAAGATAAAAACACTGCGCAAAAAGAGAGAATGGTTCTCTTATTCATAACTAAACCCACCCCATTGTAAATAGTTTGTCATCCACCGACGGCACATCCACCCGGCACCAAAGCTGGCACCCAACAGAAAAACCGCACTTTTAATTTGTTGGTTAGCAGCGCAATGTCGGGTGGGGGTTATTGTGCTACCCCCTTCAATCAGGACATTTACCAACCAAAAAAACTGCGACTAACTGTCGCAGTGGGCGAAATTTAGCATATCAAAAAATGGAAGACAAGCAGGATTTTAAGCCACTTCCTGTATTCAGGCTTCAAAGGTTACAATTACGCTTTAGCAATTCACTCGACAGGGAACTTCAAGATGTCTATGGCCGACCGTGATGGTCTCATTTGGTATGACGGCAAAATGGTGCCTTGGCGCGATGCCACCACCCACGTACTCACCCACACCCTGCACTACGGCATGGGCGTGTTTGAAGGCGTGCGCGCTTACAAGACAGAAAAGGGCACTGCGATATTTAGATTGCAGGAACATACCGATCGCCTGCTGCGCTCCGCGCACATCCTCGGCATGAAGATTCCGTACGATAAAAAGACTCTGATGGAAGCACAAAAAGCTGCCGTGCGCGAGAACAAGCTGGATTCAGGCTATCTGCGCCCGATGGCATTCTACGGCTCTGAAGCCATGGGTATCGCTGCCAAAACCTTATCGGTACACGTCATCGTCGCCGCTTGGAGCTGGGGTACTTATCTGGGCAAAGAAGCGCTGGAGAACGGCATCCGCGTCAAAACGTCATCATTCGCACGGCACCATGTCAACGTCACCATGTGCAAGGCCAAGGCCAACGGCAATTACATGAACAGCATTCTCGCCCATCAAGAAGCCGCTCAGGATGGCTATGACGAGGCGCTGTTGCTGGATGTGGATGGCTTCGTGGCGGAAGGTGCTGGAGAAAACATCTTCATCATCCGTAACGGCAAGCTCTACACGCCAGACCTAACCAGTGCGCTGGAAGGCATCACCCGCGACACCATCGTCCAACTGGCGGGCGAACTCAACCTGTCTGTTATCGAGAAACGCATCACGCGCGACGAGGTGTATTCTGCCGACGAAGCCTTTTTTACCGGCACTGCGGCTGAGGTCACCCCTATCCGCGAGTTGGATAACCGCGCCATAGGCAAAGGCACGCGCGGCCCGATCACGGAAAAGCTGCAAGGCCTGTTCTTTGACGCAGTGACCGGAAAATCGCCGCGCCACCAAAGCTGGCTGACCCTGGTTTAAGGAGAGGGATTAAGAAAAATGGCACAAGACACCCGCGAGATCGAAGTCACAGCGAAAGACCTGCCGCTACACTGCCCCACCAAAGAGGTAGCGCTATGGGCTTCGCATCCGCGTGTATTCCTGGATATTGCCGATAGCGGCAATGCGATGTGCCCATATTGCGGGACGAAATACCGGCTAAAAGCGGGTGAAGTGCTGCAACATCATTAGATTCTACTATTTTGTTGCATTAACCGTCTGACGCGTCTTTATACGGAGTAGCCATATACGGAGCAGCCATGAAAAACAAACAATTGATATCAAAATTTCGCGCATTCATCGTGCTATCCGCACTGATAGCCGCTACGCCTGCTTGCGCCGCAGAGACGATTACTTTCACCACCCGCGGTACGGCGTATTTGGTCAATGAACAACTTAACCCGGATTTATCGCTGAAGCGCGGCATTACCTACGACATTCAAGTAAACGCGCCCGGCCATCCGCTATGGATCAAGACTATCCAAAGCGCCGGCAGTGACAACGCCTATACCAATGGTGTCACCGGCAACGGCACGGCGGTGGGGACAATTACATTTACCGTACCTGCCGATGCACCGACGCAATTGTTTTATAACTGCCTAGTCCATTCCATCATGACGGGCCGAATCAATATTACGGATTGAACCCGCGTAGGGCGCAATAACTGAAAGGCATTGCGCCGTATGTGTGTAGTTCTCATCCGGTGCAATGCGCTCCGCCCTTCGACAAGCTCAGGGCAGGCTTATTGGCACCCTACAACTGCTGAATTTTGACCTCATCACCCCATAGCTGCTTTATCACTTGTTCTGCATCCACCGCTTCGTTGTTCGTCCAAAACGCCACGCTCGCCACTTTTCCAGCGTCTGCCAACAAATCTTGCTCCGCCAAGCGCTTTTGCAATTGCCGTGCTACCGCCGCACCGGTATCAATCAGGGTGATTTCATTGCCCACGATCTCTTCAATCAAAGGCCGCACAAACGGGTAGTGCGTGCAGCCGAGCACAATGGTGTCCACCCGCCCATCCAGCAATGGCTGGAGATAACCTTCCAGTAACGTCCTGGTTTCTTTTGTCGCCAGTTCACCGCGCTCTATGCATTCCACCAGGCCGTGGCAGCCTTCAGTCACTACCGTCACGCTTTGACCGTAACTCTCCAGCAACGCGGCGAACTGCGCGCTCTTGAGTGTGCCCACCGTCGCCAGGATGCCGACCACGCCAGATTTAGTGGCGGCGGCGGCTGGTTTGACCGCGGGTTCCATACCGATGATGGGCAGATCATAACGCTCTCGCAGCGTTTCAACTGCGGCGGCAGTAGCGGTGTTACAGGCGACCACCAGCGCTTTTGCGCCTTGTGCGATGAGGAAATCCGCCAGAAAAACGGCACGTTCGCGGATGAACTCCGGGGATTTGTTGCCATACGGTGCGTATTTGGAATCTGCCACATACAGCAGGTTTTCATTGGGCAATACGGTGCGTATATGGCGCAGCACCGAGATACCGCCTACTCCAGAATCAAATACACCAATAGGTGCGCGGCTCATGATTGCGGGCTTTTTAACGTCGTGAACTCAATCTGCACCCTGTCTTCGTCGCCCGCCATCCACACCTCGCCATCCTGTATGGTGCATTGCAGTTGCATGGTGCGTTGCGCCAATTTGGAAAGCTCTATGCTGGTCGGCGGGATGATGTTGACGACGGTGAGGTTGCTCAGGCGTTGCAATCTGGGCGCGATCTGGTTCCACCAAATGCCCGCACCATTGCCGCTATAAGCGTAAATCACCACTCGCTCGGCACGGCCACAGGCCTTGAGGATGCGCTTTTCGTCGGGTTGGCCAACTTCTATCCACAGCTTGATGCTGCCGGTTAAATCTTTCAGCCAGATGTCAGGTTCGTCGGTATCGCTCAAGCCTTTGGCAAACACTAGCGCCTCGTCAGCGTGACGGGCGAAGGCCAACAGTCGCACCATCATGCGCTCGTCGGTTTCGGAAGGATGGCGTGCGATGGTCAGGGCATGGCTGTGATAATAGTGCCTGTCCATATCGGCAATCTGCAAATCGGCCTTGAAGATAGTGGCTTTAAGCGCCATAGCACGTCATCTCGTGTCTAAACCGCCGCAGTTTAGCTTAAAATACAGCCAACCAAACTTGATATGAGAAAATTATGGGCAACCGCTTGAGCAAAATCGTAACGCGCACCGGAGACGACGGCACCACGGGACTGGGCGACGGTTCGCGCACCTCCAAAGACAGCCTGCGTATCACCGCACTGGGCGACGTGGATGAGCTGAACTCGACACTCGGCGTGTTGCTCACAGAAACCTTGCCGGATAACCTGCGCGCCACGCTTGTCGAAATTCAGCACGATTTGTTCGACATGGGCGGCGAGCTATGTATTCCCGGGCATGTGGCGATTAAGGAAGAGCGTCTGGTGTGGCTGGAAAAGATAGTGGAAGGCCTCAACAGCACGCTGTCACCACTGAAAGAATTCATCCTGCCCGGTGGCAGTCGCGCTGCGGCGTTTGCCCATGTGGCGCGTACCGTGTGCCGCCGCACTGAGCGAACCGTGGTGGCCTTGGGAAAAGCTGAGAATGTCAGTGCAGAATCGCGGCAATACCTGAATCGCCTATCCGACTTTTTGTTCGTGCTGTCGCGCGTGCTCAACAAGCTGCAAGGCACGCCAGACGTGCTGTGGAAACGCTAGTACGCTTCGATACATTTTTCGTTCGTCCCCGTATCAAGTACGGGGCAGGCTCTGAGTAGCACGAAGTGCGTATCGAAGGAAGCGAACGAAAAACACTCAGCGTGAACGGGCGCTTATCAAAACGGCAAAAACAAGGCTGTAGCCAAACCTTGCGTTACCCGTGAAATCAGGCGCTGCGACTTTTCCTCCAGCGTCACCGCGTACAAATCCAGCCGCCCGATGATCTTGCCAAACTCGCGCTCGAAACTTATGTTGCGCTCGGAATCGTTGATTTCATTGCTGAGTAAATAAAGCTCGCCC
This sequence comes from Methylophilaceae bacterium, assembly GCA_025362115.1. Taxonomy (GTDB): domain Bacteria; phylum Pseudomonadota; class Gammaproteobacteria; order Burkholderiales; family Methylophilaceae; genus CAILHX01. The sequence continues at coordinate 13,509 of JANYIK010000166.1, read as the reverse complement.
TGCTCGCTGCGGTCAGTAGAAAGCTTCCACACCGCAATCTCCACATTCCGCGCCGCGTTATAAACGTTTTGCGGCTCTATGCTGTCAGTCAGATAAAATTCCGTCTTACCCCCGTGCGCCTTGATCAGCATGGTTTGCAGGCCAACAATAAAAGGTAATACGCGGTCGCCTTCATAATCCGGTTTGAAAGCGAGCTGAATCGCCTCTACGCCTTGCACCTCGTTTAATTTCTTGAATTTCCAGCCGTGAGCACCACCAAACACCCAAGCCACCATTTCCTCCACCGTGCCAGAGGTGCTCTTGTGCAACTCATGTGGATTTCGCTTGTACAGCTTGGTCATCAGCAATTTCAAATTTTGCGTATTCTCCGACATCTCCACATCCGCCATGCGATCTAGGTCACCCTTGCCGAGCTGAGTAAAAGAAGATTGATCGGTTTTGTGCGGTACTTTATCGGTGACAGGGGCATCAGCGGGGGGCGTGGTGACGCAGCCTGCGAGGCCACTCAACAACATCAAAATAAAAACTCGACTAAGCACCCGCATTCACTCACATCACCCATAAACTCCCACTATAATACTATTAGCTTCATCTCAACACTTTGCCAACATACAACTCAAAATAACGAATTTTCAATGCCTCGAGTCTCCTGCTCTCTAGCTAATACCGTCATTGGCAAACCCATGCGCTGGAACGTCTATCGCGAGGACGGCAGTGTGGCGCTAAAAACCGGGGAGTGCATCACCAACGAACAATTGCTAGCGCAACTGACTGCACAAAAGCTGTTTTACGATGACGAAGACGCTCTCGCCGCCGCAAAAAATCCGCACAATGCTCCCTCCGTGGTGCGCTTGATAAACCAAGCTAACAAGCTATTGCGGGAAACACTCACAGACATACAGAATCCGTTAACAGAAAAAACTGAAGAAGCAAAAGAAACGGAAGCGTCATCTCCAACGCCGGAAGAAGCAGAGGAAGAACAGGAAGAGAGTGCGGAAGAGCGTATCACCGGCATCGCTCAGCTCATCTATGACGCGCTAAAACTCAATTCAGAAATTGCCATCGCCACTATTTTTCTCAATCAGGGGGCTATGCGCTACGCCCATCACCACCCTGTCAACTGTGCCATCATCGCGGGCTTGATGGCACAAGCCCTGGAGCAAACCCCTGAAGAGATTATGACCATCCTGTCGGCTGCGCTCACCGCCAATATTGGCATGTTGAAATTGCAACTCAAGGTGAGTAACAAGACGACCCCGCTTACCCCAGCCGAAATGGCTGCCGTGCGCGCGCATCCAGTGCTGGGGGTAGAAATGTTAAGGAAGGTGGATATCAATAACGAGGCATGGCTGAGTTATGTGCTCAACCACCACGAAAATGAAGACGGCAGCGGCTACCCATCGGGGAAAAAAGGCGATGAAATTCCCCTCAACGCCAATATCATTAGCTTCGCCGAGCGCTATTGCGCCCGAGTCACTTCGCGTGGTGAGCATCGTCCTGCATTGCCTGCAGACACGGTGAGCGCCTTGTTTCTGGAAAAACAGACGCACTTCAAACCGCAACTTGCCCCGCATTTCATCAAGCTGATTGGTATCCACCCACCCGGTATCGCCGTGTTACTCAAAAGCGGCGAGATTGGCATTGTCCTGAAACAAGGGACTGCCCCCGGTGCCGCGGCAGTGCGGGTCACCATCAGCCCCAGCGGCATGTCCACAGAAAAAATAATCGTACGCGAAACCCAAGATTCCAAGTTTAATATCGTCAAACAGGTGTACAAAGACATGGCGGGCGTAAACGTGCAAATGTCCAAGTTCTGGGGAACAACAGCGGCAATCTAATCCCCAGCCGTCAACGACTCCCGCTCCAGCCTTGCATCCTGCTCCAGCATCTCTTTACGCTGCGCCCGTTGATGCGCTTCTTCCAACCACTGTGGCAACAATACCAGCAACCTGACTAGCCATTGCGGCTGAGATAACCCTTGCTCTCCGGCAAACATGCTAAGCCACTTAGGGTAAAGCTTTGTCAACAGCGGCTTTTCAAACGAAATCAGCGTCTCTGCGCTGCCGGGGTCGCCTTGTCTGGCACAGCGACCTAACAATTGGCGATCAATACGGCGCGAGGTGTTGTGCTGACAAATGATGAGGTGCAGGCCGCCCAAAGCTTCCACTCCTTCCCCCAAGGGAATATCCGTACCACGTCCGGCCATGTTGGTGGAGACCGTGATCTGGTTTAGCTCACCCGCCTTGGCCACCACGGCAGCTTCGTGCTGGTCTTGCCTGGCGTTCAATACTTCATGCGCTAAATTAGCCTTATGCAGCATCTCTGAAAGCGCTTCGGAATCGCTGACAGAATCGGTACCTATCAGCACCGGACGGCCTGTTTGGCGCATGTGGCGGATACGTTCCACTACCACTTTCCACTGCGTAGCCTTGTTTCTAAAAATTCGACTGGGGTAAACCACTCTTTTGCTGGGTTGGTGTAGTGGCACTTTGACCACCATCAGTCCGAACACGCCAAATAGCTCACCCGCAGATTCTTTAATCGTTCCACTCATTCCGCCCAGCTTAAGGTAGCGCGGAAAAAAGCGCTGAAAGGTAATCTGTGCGGCGGTGAGCATTTCACCACTGGGTTTGCACTGCTCCTTGATTTCGATGAGTTGATGCAGGCCGCGCGACCAAACCCTGCCGGGAGAAAGTCTGCCAGTGATTTCGTCAATGATATGTACTTGGTCGTCACGCACTAGGTAGTGCCTGTCCCGCAGAAACAAATGTTGCGCGGCCAAGGCCTGGCAGATGGTCTCCTCACGGTGCATACGGTTACGCCATAAAGCGCCTAGGTTTTTGGCTTTTTCTTCCAATTTCTCTCGCCCAATATCGGTAAGACTGGCTGACATGCCGTGGCGATTAAGGTGGTAGTCTTTCCCTATTTCCAGTTGCTCCGCTAATTGTTGCGCCTGACCATAATAATCTACCTGTTTGGGATCCACGACGCTTTGCGACAAAATCAGCGGCACCCGTGCTTCGTCTATGAGTATGCTGTCGGCCTCGTCTATGATGGCCATACACAGGCCACGCAATACAGGCTGATAGGCCTCACCCACTAGCTTTGCCACCCGTGCGTGATAGCCGGAACGCGGCCTGCCGCCCACGGCAAGGTCGCGCAAATAATCAAAAACCAACTCTTTTGCGGTGCAATAGGTGATGTCGCAAGCATATCCGGCGCGACGCTCATTCATGTCCATCGCCTGTGTCACCCTGCCCACGCTCAAGCCCAGCGCAGCAAACAGCGGGCGTGACTTTTCTGCGTCGCGTGTCACCAAGTAATCATTGGAGGTAATGAGATGCACCGGAATGCCCGCCAATGCGGCAACCGCCACGCATAACCCCGCGGTCAGCGTCTTACCTTCGCCGGTGGCCATCTCAGCCAGCTTGCCGTCCAGCATGATGAGCGCCGCGGTGACTTGAGTATCGTAAGGCGTTACACCAAGTACACGCTGGCAGGTGCGCTTCACCAGAGCTAGTGCCTCAATCTTGAGAGAATTGGTCATGCCATGGACTGAAAGCTGTTGGCGCAACGCCAGTACTTTTTCTGCCATTTGTGATGGGGTCAAATTCGCCAGTGTGGCCTCGTGCTGGGCAATTTTTTTGAGAAGTGGCGCATAAGAATTAGCGTTCTGCCAACCAACCGCAGCATAAAGTGTGAGTAATTTGCGCTTTAAGGCGGCAAAAAAGGTAGGGGATTCAGCGAATTTCTCAGGGTAACTTCCCAGCAGAATGCCGGGGGCTGGGTTTTTGATGCCGCTCGCCATTAACCAGAAGCCGCAAAATAGCGCAGGAAGAGCTGGTTCAAGCGGCGATACACCTGCTTAACGATCGGTTCGTTGCCGTGATCAAAGCGCACACTGGCGCGCACACCAGCGCGTTCCAGCATGGCGCTGGGGAGCTTTAGGTCTAACAGCACTACGGCTTCGGTGGCGGTCAGGCCGTCCTTATCTGCGGGGTCGGTGGCATATCTGCCGCCGTTGCTATAACCCAGAGCCGGGCTAGGTAAGGTATGCGTCACGGTGTTGGTATCCGATTCCACCTGCGCCACGACCACTTCATCAGGATGATCGGCGGTGCGCACCAACACGCGCTGCAAACGTTCGCGCAGCAGCGCTGCATCGGGTTCCGGCACGGCGACCCGGACTTTGATAGCATCCTGCGCCAACACATAACCGAGCTGCTCGCCCTTTTTCACAAATACGTTAGGCATGTCCTGCTGATGTGGCAGTACCAGCACGCCTTTGGCTTTGCTACGTACCATCAGCCCCGCCAAATCTTCCTCTACATGCTTCAATTCAGCCTCCACCTTCACAATCTTCTGAGAAATGTCCACGGCGCGGCTGGGGTCACTGAATACCACATTGAACTGGTCGGACTGCAAGCCCGCAATCTGCGTTTTCAACTGCTCGTATTTGGCCTGCAAGCTAGAATCTTCCAGTACAAACAGCACTTCGCCTATTTCAACCGGATCACCGTGATTGGCGCGAATTTGCCTGATAAAGCCCTCGGTTTCGGGGCGAATGCGAGCCTCGTCGGGAATCCATATCACGCCTTGCGCGCTTGAGCTGAAAGGCACCGGAACCCATACCAGAACAGCTACAATCAAACCCAAGCCCAACGTAATCAACATTTTTGCACGTGCACGTGTCGCCCCCAAGGCGGCGGAAGACACGATGTCGCGAATCAGGCCGTACAAGGGCATCAATACCAGAGAAATCAGCACAAATAGCGCGCCAATCACGCCAACAACCAAGGACTGCGAGCCCAGCCACAACACCGCGTAACTCATCAATGTCAGCGACAGCACAAACGATAATGGCGCATAAAAAAACAGCCACTTGCCTTCACCTTCGGCTTTGTCCATAGACACCACACTGCGAGCGCCCAGCACCAGTCTTTTGAGCAGATTGACCCAATACATCCTGCTACGCGTGGCAAGATTGGGCAAATCAAAGACATCGCACAAGATGTAATAGGCATCGAAGCGCATCAGGGGATTGCCGTTGAATACCAAGGTGGAAACGCCGCAGATGAACATGGTGACGAAGGCGAGGTCGTGAATGATGCCCTGTTGGCTGCTGAACCACACCAGCATGGCGATGGAGGCCAGTAACAACTCCACCATGATGCCTATCGCCCCCACGGTGGCGCGATGGGAAGTGCGGCGGAAAGCGCTGGCGGCAGAGGCATCCACGTAGGGTGCGGGAGTCATCAAAAACAAGGTGATGCCGGTTTCATGCACCTGCCCGCCCCAATTGCGTACCGCCAATGCGTGGCCTAGCTCGTGTAGCGCCTTGATGAAGGGAAAGCTTAGCCAAGTCAGCAATAAATATCTGGGTGTAGCCATGTTGCTGCTGAAATGTGTAGTCAGTTCGTCCCAATTGGCAGAAGCCGACATCAGTGCAAAGCCCACGGCGACTAGCCACAGCAGAAATGTCAGCGGATTAAAAATCAGCCTCGGTAGCCAATACAATTTATCCAGAAAAGCACTGGGATCCCATAAAGAAAGCTTCATAGCAAAAGGATTGATGGTGGCGCGGCGCTGCTTTTTGACCTTTTCTTTTTTGCGGCTGAACATGCCTTTGATATTGGGCAGCGCCTCATAGCGTAGCAAGTCGCGCTGATCCAGCTCGGTCAACAGGCGAATGATTTCGTCCTGCGTCGGCGCGTCGTCCTGCAAGCTTTCCAACACGCTATCCCACACCACCTGCACCGTGTGCTGACCATCACAACGCCCAACAAACTGATAAGCCACATGGTTGATGCGATAGTGATTGCCGTTGGTGGTGTTGATGAGCAGATACCACATCTTTTTGCGGTATTCCTGCTGTTGAACAGTTACATTGGAACGCAACTGCGGACGCTGTTGCGAATAGCGATGCCAGAGCGGGCTGAATAGAGATTCACGCATCTAGGAAACCCTTTAGAAAATGCCCCAGTTCCATAAGGTCATACGTACCGCATCCAAGCCACGATGCGTCCATATCCAAATGAATGGCCGGTTGCCAGCGTTGATCTTGGCGACACCTTCCAATCCCGGACGTAGGGCGCTTTGTGATGCAGTAGTCAAAGTGGCTTCCACATCAAAGAAGTTGCGACCCTCTTTGGTAGCGGCGACTGGCGTGATACGCAGGACTTGGAACGGCAAGGTTTTGTCGGGCAAAGAGACCAAGGCCACTCTACCCGTCTGGCCGGATTGCACATAAGATACGTCGCGCTCGTCCACTTCTATCATCAACCTGTAAGCGTTGACCGGAGCCACCGCGAGCAGCACATCGCCGCGTTGCACTGGCGTGCCTAGCAATTGCCGCAAGTCGCCCTTGATAATGATGCCATCGAACGGTGCAACCAATTTGGAACGGGAAATTTTCTGTTCAGTCAACTCCAGTTGTGAGCGCGCCTCATCAGCTTTGGCTTGATTGATGACCAGTTGCACACGGTCAGCCTGTGCCAGCGCTGCGCCATAAGCGTTTTCATGCTGTGCCAGCTCGCTTTCCCATTTGCGCTTGTCCAGTTGCAACTCCTGATCAGAAAGTTCGGCCAGCACTTGACCGGCTTTAACCCGGTCGCCAGGCCGTACATAGGATTTCTCCAAGAATCCGGCTTCGGGTGCCACCAATGCTCGTTGAATCAGGCCTTCCAGCCGCACTGGCGCACTGACGTTGTAGGTGACGGGGAAAAACAACAGCAGCGCGAACACCACCACAGTTGAATATAAAAGCGTTTTGAACAGGAATCTACGCAACATATAACCGCGCTTCATACTGCCCAAGCCCAGCTTCATCAAGCGCATATACCAAGGACGCGCCTCGCTCCATCTGAGCAACAGCAGCGGCCCCAGCAGGCTGACGATGGTTTCACAGGCCTCTATATCTTCTTGTACCAGCGGCGTACCACCGCCGCGCTCTAAGGCGATAGCGCCATAGATTTCATGGTTATTGGCGAGCGGAATAGTGCATATCTGATTGCCAGTGGATCTGGCGAGCGCTTTGTGCGCCAGCAAAATTCTCGGCGTTTTGCCTCCGACTTCAGTGGAAGTCAGCACCGCGGCTTGCTCTATGGCTTCGTCCATAGCATTGGCGATAGCGCGATGTGCCTCATATTTAGCCAGCACATCCGCGCTATGCGAGATGGCCTTGACCGCCACCTGCCCGCGCTCAATCAAGCCTATGGCAACGCGATCGAAGCCCAGCCTAAGCGCCAGCTCGGTGGCGAAGGCCGTAGCTGCCTCGTCAAACTGCGGATGCGAGAGCAAGGTGGCCTGAAATTCTAAGATAAGTTCTGCGTCAGCTTTCAATCGTTATCTCACTTTTTTAGCTTAAAGCTATGCTATTTGGTAATGCAGTTTGAAGCAACTGCAAGTATTATGGAAGCTATGCGTTCTGATTCTACACAATTCGGCTTCACGCAAAGAAGAATCCCCTTGGTGCTGGCACTACTGGTGACCTGCATCGCCTTCATTTTCTTTTCTAAAGGCGATTCTACCTTGCAAGGCACGCACCAAGCCACACTGCTGCAAGAAGCCACCAGCTTCAAGCAAACTCTGCAAGATCGCCTGCGTACCGCTGACCACGCCTTGGAGCGCGCGGCGCGCGACCCCAACTCGTCTTCTTTGTTACAGATTTCTACGCCCTACTTCAAGGCCGTCAACTATGTAGACGAATCTGGCCATATTACGGCTCTGCTGGGTACGCAACTCACTCTGGCCGATCAAACCGAAGCTATAAAAATACATCTATCACATGGGGAGTCTGCACTCATCGCGCTACCAAGCACTACTGGCAACGCCAGAATCATCCTGCTGCGTAGCGTGGCGCAAGATAATGACGGCAGTGAAAGCAATAGCTTTGACTTGCTCAGCGCGGAGTTGTCACCCGCCTATCTGTGGAAGAACGAATCGCCAAGCGGTAATCCTCTACTCGTCCTCAATCAGCGCGACCAGCAGGTGCTATACAGATCCAGCACGCCGGACAACGCACTGATACAAACACTACGCAAACCTCTCCGACTGCAATCTGGGGAATTACACTGGAATGATGGCAACGCCGGAGGCAAAGCCAGCTATATCGCGCTACCGCTACGCGATCAGTTTGCAACAAACGACTGGAACATCATCGCCGCCAGTCCGAGCGCTATGTTTGCCGGCAATACCTCAGACGGAGTGATGGCCGCCAGCATCGTGCTGGCGCTGTTTTTGGCCTGGCTGGTGACCTTGCGTCCGCGCCGTGCCAGAGCCACCCCGCACGGCGTCGGCGGGCAACTCATGGTGTCCCACCCTTTAGACATTGTGCGGGCAATGGACGAGTTTGACCGCGCCATCCTCTCCAACGCCAATTTTAACAACATCATAGAACTGGTGTTCACCAACGTGCCAAAAGTAATTCCCTGCGTGCTGGTGGCGGTGACGCATCTCGACGACACTGCACCGGAGCAAGACCAGCAAAGCACTTGGGTGAATACTTTAGACGAAACCCATGCCGTCAGCCTGCCTCCTTTGCAGAGCAAGTTCAAAGAAAGTCTGAGCGGAGATCCTAATGGCGTGCTTATAGAGCATCCCGATAAGGTGGAATTCCTCAAGCCACTGATCGAATTCGGCGCCTCCAGACTGCACCTGTTTCCGGTATATCGAGAAGGAGAACTGTCTGCAATTCTGCATTTCGGCCTAGCGCAAGACAAGTCACTCACCGAAGGTGAGCACCATTTTGCGCGCGCCTTTGCAGACCGACTAGGCGTGGCGCTGACCTCGGTGATGCGCGGCAAAGAACTTTACATGCAGGAGCACTTTGACCCAGTAACCGGCTTGCCCAACCGCGCCTTCTGCCGCGACCGTCTGTCACAAGAAATCTCACGTGCACGGCGTAAAAAATTGCTGGTGGCCATTATCTACATCAACTTGGCGGGCTTCAAAAAAGTCAACGATAGCCTAGGCTATGCTGGTGGTGACCACGTACTGAATGAAGTGGCGCAACGGCTACTCAGCAAATTACGTGAATCCGACGTGGTGTCGCGCTTTGGCAATGATGAATTTGTGGTGGTGCTGCCTGACCTCAACAACTCTAACGAGATCGGATTTGTGGCAGAAAAACTGGTGAGCGTGTTTGGCGACAATTTCTCTTATGAAAGCCAAACCATGCACCTAGGCGCGGTGATGGGTATCAGCATTTACCCCACAGATGGCGAGAGCATAGACAACCTGTTCCACTATGCCGAGATGGCGATGACGCGGGTTAAAGCGTCCGGCCAGACCCAATACGTGTATTACGAAGAACACATGAATTCCAAGGCAGTGGAGCGCCTGAAATTGGAACACGACCTGCGTCAGGCGGTGAATACTGATGGCGAGATATTTCTGATGTATCAGCCGCAAATTGACTTACGTAGCGGCGCGATTGCTGGCGTTGAAGCGCTGGTACGCTGGCAGCACCCCACGCGCGGACTGGTGAATCCGGGCGAATTCATCAGCATCGCCGAAGAAACCGGCATCATCATCAAAATGAGCGACACCATACGCCACATCGCGTGCAAGCAATTCGTGGATTGGACAACCAAAGGCATTGCTCCGCCGCGTATCGCCGTCAACATTTCCAGTCAGGATTTGCGCCGCGCCACTTTCACCGAGGAAGTGTTGGCCACGCTCAAGCACTATGGCGTTTCCACCGCCAATATCGAGCTGGAAATTACCGAGAGTATGTTTGTAGACGCCACCGGCGGCGTGGTAGATGTGCTGCGTAACCTGCAAAAAGAAGGCTTTCTCATCGCCATTGACGACTTTGGCACTGGCTATTCCAGCTTGAGCTACCTAGGACTGCTACCGTTCGATATCCTCAAGGTAGACCGCTCCTTCGTGCTGGGCATAGGCAAGCCCTCAGAAAAGATCGTGTCAGTCATTGTGGACGTGGCGCACACATTTGAAAAAGCGGTGATTGCCGAAGGCGTGGATGCTGAACATCAGCACATATATCTAAAAGATTTGGGCTGTGAAATTATCCAAGGATTTTTGTTCAGTAAACCGCTGGTGGCCGATGACTTTGAAAAATACGCAACCAAGATAGCGGCTGAGTTTGGGCGCATTACTTCGCACTAACCAGCGCTTTATTTATCATTCCGGCGCGGACATACGGTGAAAGCTCTAATGCAAATCCCGAGGCTCTTCCGGTGGAGCGTTTTCTTCTATCGGCTCACCATAGAATTTCACCCGATTTCTGCCGCTCTTCTTCGCCACGTAGAGCCCTTGGTCAGCGCGGTCTATGAACATGGTCAGGTCTTTCACGTCAGGCTCCAACTGCGCCACGCCAAAGCTGGAGGTAATGTTAAGCGGCGTAGTATGGCGAATAGAGGGGCCTGCGCGCTGCTCAACCTCTTGCCGCAGCCGCTCTGCGATGCCCATCGCCACTTCTTTGTTGGCTCCCGGCAACAGCACCACGAATTCTTCGCCGCCGTAGCGACATAGCATGTCCGTGGTACGCAGAGGTACAGACAATGACTTGGAAAAAGCAACAATCACCAAATCTCCCACGGCGTGGCCGTGGACATCGTTGAATTTCTTGAAGTGGTCAATATCCGACATGACGACGCACATCGGACGGTTGCCCTCCCTGTACTCGACCAGCAGCTTTTCGGCGTCGGCAAAAAAGGCGCGCCGATTGAAAGCCCCCGTCATCGGGTCGCGCGTAGCCAAACGGTAAAGCTCTTCATTTTTTTCTTCCAATTCGTCTTGCGATTTTTTCAGCTTACCCATCGCTGCGTTCAAGTTCTGGTTCAAGTTGTCCAACTCGGTCACGTCAGCAAATGTCACCATACAACCACGTACCGTGTTTGCGGCATCCTGAATCACCGAGCAGTTGACGATGACTTTGATACTCTCTTTTGAGGGCAGTGCAATCTTGAGCGGCCAGCCATTGACCGATTGCAAAGCCTCCATGGATTTAGTCCAAGGATAGGCTTTGGGGTCTACCCCCATAGTATTTTTAACCACCGACAACGTACTCGCCTGCTTGCCGAACAGGTTTCCCGCCATATCCTCGCCCCAGCTACGGAACATCTTATTGGCGATCATCACCTTACCAGCGACATCCACCATCATCACGCCCTCGCTAAACGCATCGAAGGCTGAACTGACGCGATCGGGGATGACGGTAGAAGGGTCAAGATAAGAAAATACACCGCGCAGATAGAACACATACATCACAAAGCCGCCCACTATCAGCAGCAAGAAGGAAACGACAGCTTTTTTCCTCAGCCAATCCAAGGGGGTTTGAGGAGTTGAAGGTGTAAATGCAATTTCAATTTCGCCCCAGGGCTGGTTGCCTGCGCTAATGCCTAAACGTGCAAAATCTTGTGTGGAGGCGGTAGTTTTTGGTTTCCAGTAAAGTGCGTGGTCGCCTACTTGCAGCACGATTTTGCCACTTTTATGGCGCATTGCCACTGAGCGCACCCCTGTTTGCTCATGTACGCTTTTTTCTAAGGATTTTTTGAGGCCGACGAAATCTCCGGCTTGGATGTATTGTGCGGATTGGATGGCCAGCATTTCGCTGGTTTTGGCGCGCAACTGAATCGTGACTTTACCGGTATCCGGCCAAAAACCCACCATCATGTCCAGCAGCAAGATCCAGCCCATGACGAGCGAAATCAAGCCAAAACTAATCCGCACCGCAGGGCTGATCTTGACTTTAGGCAGCTTGATTCCTAGCTTTTCAAGGCTGGGCAAGCGCATGAACGGTATGCGAAGACCAAGTAGTTTCATAGTATCGGGTCGAAAACGGCTTTGTTTTGCAAGCTTATACTAATCGCGCCACCCTGCGTAACTCAAATACTTATTGAGACAACATATCCGCCACACCCTCTTCAGAGCTGTCTGCAGCTTCGTCCTCATCCTCATCCGGCAAATTGCCCGCATTGTCATCAAGCAGAGAGATGGGGTCGAGATTCTTCCACGTTGGTGCCGTGGCTAACACTGAAGATAAAATCCCGCCAGAGTTCAGCGCCCAAACCACCAAACCCGCCGAAGCCGCCGTGCTGGTAAGCTGTACTTTCTTTTCCACGGTGAGCGATGAGATTAGAGATCGCAATTCTTTTTCTTGGCTCGTTTCTACGCCTGTTGCTGTGTTGGCACTTTCTATGTGGATACGGCCACCACCAGTAGAGAGGTCATTCAAAAGAGCGCCGAAACTGCCGCTAGCTTGCTTGGAAATGCCGATATTCAGCAACTGTAGCTGCTGGTTCAACACATTGGCGGTTTGATTGGGGTTGGAGAACGCCTTGGGCGCTTGCACCCCTACCGTAGCCACGTTAGAGGCCAAGGTTGCAGTATTCCCCAAACTGATAACGGTCACCTTACGTTCAGGTGTAGGCTCTTCCGTACGCGAGTTGTCCAAGGCCACTTCGTTGCTTGGCGCATTCGCGCTGGCACCAGATTGCGCCGCTGGCGTCGGCGTCGGCGTTGACGTTGACGTCGGTGTCACTATCGGCAGCGGTGGTGGTGGTGGTGGTGGTGGGATTATCGGTAACGGTGGTGGCACCACGATGATCAGCGGAACCGTATTCACCGTCGTATTCACCGTAGACACATCACCCAGTGGGCCGCCAGCACCGGTATTACCGTTATCATTGGTGGTCATGGTCAGGGCGGCGCTACCGCTGAAGCCACTGGTAGGTACATAATTGACCGAAGCCGCCAAAGTAGAGTTAATAGCGCCCAAGATACCCGTCAGAGTGACCGTATTAGTACCGCTGCCGACAATCGCCGCCGTGCCGCCTGAAACCGTTAATGTGCCGTTGGTAGTCACCAAAGTCACGGTCATGCTGCCACCCAAAGCATCTATGTCGGCAATACTCAAGCCGGCAATCGCTCGGCTAGTGTTGGCATTGGTGGTTCCCGCGCTTGGAACCGTATTCACAGGCGCATTATTGATTGACCCCACATTGATCGTGATGGTCTTGGGTACGGGATCGAGATCAACCCCGCCCAAGGCCGTGCCGCCGTCATCCTGCACTTGGAAGGTAAACGTGGTATAGGAGACACCATTATCAAATGGCAGCGGTTTGTATTCCAGTTTGCCTGCGGCAATATCAACCACCGTGACAAACTGCCCGGCTGTCACCGCCACCCCATTCAGCGTCACCGTACCCAGCACCGGCAAGGTGGTGATTTTTACCGCAATAAAATTGTTGGCTGGCGTATCTTTGGGATCAGTAAACCCAAACTCGGCGACAGAGAAGGTATGGGGCGTATCTTCGATCGTCGTAACCGTTTGGGTAAGCAGCGTATTGTTGTTACCGCTGGGGGCATCGTTTACCGAGTTGACGGTAATCGCAACGGTATCGCTGTCCGTCAGCGTACCTCCACCTGTATTGCCATTGTCGCTGGTGAGCATAGTCAGCATATCGCTGCCGTTGTAGTCGGCGGTGGGGTTGTAGGTGACCGCTGCTAGACGTGTGTTGATATTGGCGACCGTACCCGTCAGGG
>JANYIK010000157.1 GCA_025362115.1 Methylophilaceae bacterium | reverse complement strand
TATTTTCTGGGGGCAAACGGCAGACCGCATGGTGAATTCCTTTGCCCATCGCCGTCCTGTGTGGTGGTATGTACCTTTGTTGCCACTATTGTTATTTCCTTGGTTGCTGTGGCTGCCTGTTTGGCGCGGATTGCGTCAACTTACACCTTTGGATTTTGGGGTGCGTTTTTGTCTGTCTTGGCTGATTCCAGTATTTATTGCATTCAGTCTCATCAGTGGCAAGCAAGTACACTATTTGTTGCCTATTTTCCCTGCTTTTGCTTTGCTTGCCGCTCGCGCATTGGTGGGCGAGGTGCCGCGACGTTGGGACACATGGCCAATCGCCGTGGCTATACTCATTGCCGCTGCTGTCTTGGTGTATTTGCCGGGGCATGTACATTCCAGACAGATAGCGACTTGGTTTAGCGATCTTTCGTTATGGCCAACTTGTTTACTCATGGCGTTTGCTACGGTGGTATTGTTTTGGCGCGGTCGAATGATGTTAGAAGTGTGGAAAATGTCGCTTATTAGCGCGGCTGTGGTATGTGTCATGTTGTATTGGGCACTTATTCATTCTTCTGGCGATGCCTACGATATGCATCCCATCGCGCATCATCTCAAAACGCTGCAAGACCGCAATATTTCATTGGCACATTTGGGCAAGTACGCTGGTCAGTACCAGTTTTTAGGGCGTATGACGCGTGAGCCAGAAGTGCTTGAATATAGAAAAATAAACGACTGGTTTTCCGCCCATCCTGATGGTCGTCTCATCCTCTATTTCAGCGCTGAGTTGCCCTTGCAATACATTCAGCCTGAGTACATGCAAGCCTATCGTGGTGACCATGTAGTGGTGATTGGGCGAAAGTCTTGGGATTTGGTATTAAAGCACCCTAAGTTTAGGCCAGAAAACCAGTAGCCCTCAATATCGTCATTCCCGCGCAGGCGGGAATCCAGTCAAGCATCTACGGAGTGAAGTGGCTCTATGTTGCCCCAATTGGCTGGTCTGGATTTTGGCCCTTGCCAAAATGACAAGCAAGCGCCCAAGCGACATGCTCACGTACTAATTCAGAAGAGTCCTCAGCGCGACTTTGCAATGCCGTAATGACTTCCGAGGTTTTAGGCGCATTTCCTAAGGCTACCGCAATATTACGCAGCCAGCGCTCATGCCCAATACGCCTAATCGCGCTGCCAGCGGTGTTGGCATCAAAAGTACCTTTATCCCAAGCAAACAGTTCAATCAGTGTTGCGTTGTCCAACCCATGCCGTGCCTGAAATTCGGCCTCAACGGATAGTTTGGCGTACTTGTTCCATGGACAAACCAGCTGACAATCGTCACAACCATAAATGCGATTGCCCATCAACGGCCGTAACTCTTCGGGAATGCTGCCTTTGAGTTCTATGGTGAGATAAGAAATACAGCGCCTTGCGTCTACTTTGTATGGTGCGGTAATGGCACGAGTAGGGCATACGTCTAAACACGCGCTACACGTGCCGCAATGATTTTCTAGCGGTTTGTCTATCGGCAACGGCAAGTCAGTATAAATTTCACCCAGGAAAAACCATGAGCCAGCCTCACGTGACAACAGCAAAGTATGCTTGCCGCGCCAACCTAGACCTGACTTCTGTGCGAGTTCTACCTCGGCGACAGGCGCACTATCGGTAAATACGCGATAACCAAACTCGCCAGACTTACCGATCTCTGCTGATATTTTGTCGCACAGGCTTTGCAGACGACTTCGTAATACCTTGTGATAATCGCGCCCCACGGCGTAGCGCGACACAAATGCGTCAGCAGGGTGTTGCAACACGTCGTTGGAGTCGCGTACATCATCCGGCAAATAGTCCATCCGCACCGTAATTACCCGCACCGTACCGGGCATAAGTTCAGAAGGACGCAAGCGTTTTAAGCCATGCTTTGCCATATAATCCATTTCACCGTGCAACCCTTCGTGCAACCAGGCTTGGAATTCTGGTTCGGCGTGGCTCAGATCGGTATCGCAGATGCCTACGGCTTGAAAGCCCAAAGATTTCCCCCAGTCTTTGATTTGACTGGCGAGACTTAAGAGCTTGGCGGCGGTAAAATGCATGTATGGATAATAGCTCAAGTTTTACCGTTAATCTGCCTGACGAAGCCGCTACACTTGATTTGGGGGCAAAATTGGCCAAAAGCGTGCAGGGCGGGTTGACCATTTGGCTGCGTGGTGATCTGGGCACCGGCAAAACTACATTCAGCCGTGGTTTGCTGCGCGGTTTGGGGTTTGAGGGCAAGGTAAAAAGCCCAACTTATACCTTGGTTGAGCCTTATGTTATTTCTGGGATAAGTCTATATCATTTTGATTTATACAGGTTTATTGATGAAGAAGAGTGGGAGGCAGCAGGTTTTAGAGAATACTTCAACGCGCACACCGTTTGCTTGATAGAGTGGCCTGAGAAAGCAGCCAGTCTTCTACCCACGGCGGATATAGAAATTGCTTTAGTCGTACAACATATCGGGCGCAAGGCCACGATTACGGGGCATACCAAACAGGGTCAACAATGTCTAAATCACTCATAGCTGTCTTCGTTTTATTCATTTCACTTATTACCTATGCCGCACCAACCTCGGACATCGTTGCCGCCCGTGTATGGCCTGGCACGGATTACACCCGCATCACCTTTGAAACCAGCAGGCCGGTGGAACACCGCATGTCGCAACTGAGCAATCCGGAGCGCTTGGTGCTGGATATTGATGGCGTGACTTTGAACGATGTGCTGAAATCGCTCGCCAACAAGATACAGGGCGGTGACCCGTACATTAAAGCGGTGCGTACCGC
This sequence comes from Methylophilaceae bacterium, assembly GCA_025362115.1. GTDB lineage: Bacteria > Pseudomonadota > Gammaproteobacteria > Burkholderiales > Methylophilaceae > CAILHX01. The sequence goes on along the minus strand of JANYIK010000157.1, from coordinate 5,976 downwards.
CATTTTTAAGCCCGGCACAGTGCGCGTGGTAATAGACCTGAAAACCACCGTTAAGCCTAAATTATTCGCGCTCAAGCCCGCCGGAAATTATAAGGATAGGCTGGTACTGGATTTATATCCTAAACAAGACGCGCTGATGGCGCTAGTAGAACCTAAAGTACCTGCGAAGGCCGTAGAGTCAGCAGCAACACCTGCTATAGAAGAGGCAGGAGGATGGGATCCTAACAAAGCAGAATCTGTTACGCCAAGCAAGCCAAAACCTGAGGTTTCTAAACCAGAGTCAAACAAACCAGAGCCGGAAAAACAAGCGATTGAACAACCCGCAGAAGCCGCAGCGCCGGCACCCGAATCAGGGGATGAAAAATCTAACGATGTCACATCAGAGGCCACCCCCAAACTTAGTCGCGGCATTATCATCGCTATAGATGCCGGTCACGGCGGCGAAGACCCGGGTGCTCATGGCGCCAATGGAACCAATGAAAAAGACATTACACTTGCGATAGCTAAAAAACTCAAAGTCAAGATTGATGCGGTACCTGGTATGAAAGCTGTACTGACCCGCGATGGTGACTACTTTATCCCGCTGCACGGCCGCGTGGTCAAGGCACGCAAGCTGGAAGCCGACTTGTTCGTTTCCATCCACGCCGATGCCTTTATTCGTCCCGATGCGCGCGGTTCTTCGGTATTCGCCCTGTCTGAGCATGGTGCTACCAGCTCGATGGCGCGCTATTTGGCTAAAACAGAAAATGAATCCGACTTGATTGGTGGTGTGAGTTTGGACGATAAAGATCCTAACCTCGCAAGAACCTTGTTAGACCTCTCACAAACCGCCACCATCAACGATAGCCTTAAGCTGGGTAAGGCTGTACTTGGTCATTTGGGCGAGGTCAATATCCTGCATAAGAACGCAGTCGAGCAGGCCGGATTCGCCGTTCTGAAATCGCCAGATATTCCGTCTATTCTTGTGGAAACAGCCTTTATCAGCAACCCCGAAGAAGAGCGGCGACTGAATACCGAGGAATACCGCGACAAGCTCGCAAAAGCCATCCTTGGGGGCATCAAGAAGTATTTCGCCACCAATCCGCCACTGGCTAAATCTAAAGTTGCCAAGGAATAACTGCGCTCAATGCCAGCTATTCAACTTCTACCCGACCAACTCATCAGCCAGATTGCGGCGGGGGAGGTGGTGGAGCGTCCTGCGGCGGCGCTGAAAGAGTTGCTGGAAAACAGCCTGGATGCAGGTTCCAGTGAAATTTCTGTGGCGTTGCAAAGCGGTGGAGTAAAGCAGTTAAAGGTGACCGACAACGGTTATGGTATCGCCAAAGATCAGCTCGAATTGGCTTTGGCGCGACATGCGACGAGTAAAATCAGTAACCTTGACGATTTAGAAAATGTGCGTAGCCTTGGATTTCGCGGAGAGGCACTGGCGAGCATCGCTTCTATCGCACGTTTATCTTTGACAAGCCGTGTGTCCGAGGAGCGTCACGCTTGGCGGGTGGAGGCGGATGGCGGCAACATCAGCACAGCACAGCCAGCGGCGCTGGATGTGGGCACAACGCTGGATGTGGCTGATCTTTATTTCAATACACCCGCACGGCGCAAGTTTCTGAAAACCGAGGCTACCGAGTTTGGACATTGCGAAGAGGCTTTCAAACGTGTGGCGTTGTCGCGTAGCGACGTGGCTTTCAGTCTCGTCCACAATGGTCGCGCGCAGTGGCATTTGGCCGCCAGCGAACCGCCCAGGCGTATTCATGAACTATTGGGTGAGGAATTTAGCGAAGCCGCTATTGCTATAGACGAGGGTGGTAGTCAACTCCGACTGTGGGGTATGGCAGCTAGCCCCAATTTTTCGCGTTCATCGCGTGATATTCAATATTGCTTTGTCAATGGCCGTTTTGTACGCGACAAATTGCTGGCGCACGCTATCCGTCAGGCTTATCAGGACGTTCTGCATCACCAGCGACACCCGGCTTTTGTGCTGTTTCTTGAGTTGGATCCGGCGGGGGTGGATGTCAATGTCCATCCCACCAAGACCGAGGTACGTTTTCGCGATAGTCAGGCGGTGCATAGATTTGTATTTCATGCGTTGCATAGGGCACTGGCTGCACCAGCAGGCGCAATGGCTGCATTATCCTTACCGCAAAGCACAGAAATGCCTGAGAGGAATTATCCTAGATATCAAGCGCAGATGCCTTTACGCGCGGAGCAAAGCGGCAATTTTTACCAGACCTTGTTTGGCGCCTTAGAAACACCAACTCAAGCAGCGCTACCCTCACAGGAAAACACCCAAGAATACCCATTAGGCTTTGCTGTGGCGCAGATACACGGGGTGTATGTGTTGGCGCAGAACACACAGGGCTTGGTGGTGGTGGATATGCACGCGGCACATGAGCGCATCATGTACGAGCAGCTTAAAAATGCGCTGGATGCCAATGTCATCGCCATGCAGCCCTTATTGCTCCCAATCAGCTTCAATGCGGACAGGCTGGAAATAGCAGTGGTTGAGGAACAGGGCAGGGCATTGCGCGATTTGGGGTTTGATCTGGCGGTGATTTCGCCTACCACTTTGGCGGTGCGCGCGGTACCGCTGATGTTGAGCGATTCTGATGGGGTGGCGCTGGCGCGTGACGTACTGCGCGACGTGGGCGAGTTTGGTGGTAGCCGCGCACTGACTGAGCGCCGCAATGAATTATTGGCAACTATGGCCTGCCACGCCGCTGTGCGAGCAAATCGCAGCCTGACTATCACCGAGATGAACGCTTTGTTACGCGATATGGAAGCCACTGAGCGTTCGGAACAGTGTAACCACGGTAGACCGACCTGGTTCCAAGTAACGGTGAGCGAGTTGGACAGAATGTTTATGCGGGGAAAATAAATTAGTTTTCGTTCCAAAAATGCATAGTTTTGGAGTAGAATTTCAGTCAGTTATTTGATGTGCTAGATATTTTATAAGTGTTTGATAAATAAATAATTTATTGAATTGTTCAAAGGTGTTTATATGATTTCTGCGAGAGAGCTATCCCGTCTGCATTTCCTGTTCGATAACGACCATCCTGACCATGTGTGGGCGAATACCATCGCCATCGTACGTAAGATCAATCCAGACTACAATTTCACGCGCTTATCGCAAGTATTCAACGATCTCATAGATGTGTTTTACGGCGACTATCCCGGATACAAACAGGTCGAAACGCCTTATCATGACATGCGACACTCTATGGATGTCTACATGTGCGCGTTGCGGATACTACACGGCATGCATCTGGCGGATCATAATGTGACAGATGACGAGATTACGTTGGTAGCTACCGCCGCGCTGGCTCACGACATAGGTTACGCACAAACCCACGATGACAATGAAGGCAGCGGCGCGAAATACACTCGTACCCATGTCAATCGCGGCATCGCGTTCATGCGTACCTATATGACCGAAACCGCATGGCATCCTTCTTGGGCAGCAGATATGGAGACCGCAATTCTCTGTACTAATCCGGCTATACCTTTTGCGGATATTGAATTTTCTAGCGAACGCGCTAAACAACTGGCCAGAGTGGTGGGCACGGCAGATTTGGTCGGTCAGATGGCGGATCGTTCCTACCTGGAAAAGCTGTTATTTCTATACTTTGAGTTTAAAGAAGCCAATATGGGCGATTTCAAGGATATGCACGATTTGTTGCGACGCACCCATGATTTTTATGCCTTGACCAGACAAAAACTGGATGGTGGTTTGGGCAATTACTATAACTATCTGGTACCGCATTTCAAGGACTGGTTCAATCTTGAACACAACTATTACATGGTGTCGGTAGAGAAAAATATCCAATACTTGCTCAAAGTTATCGCCGAATCCACTTCCGACAACCTGTTCGACAACCTGAAACGACGCGGTATTGCGGATAAAGCTGCCGCTCTTGTGAGTTAAAAGGAGGTCATCATGAGCAAAATTACCGTTGATCATAACCCTAGCCGAGAACAACTGGATAAGTTGGGTGTGTCCAGCTGGCCTACTTGGTCGAAAGAGGTTTCTACCTTCCCTTGGACTTACGGCGACCCGGAAACCGCCTATGTGCTAGAGGGTGAGGTTGTAGTCACACCTAATGGTGGCGAACCAGTTAAGTTTGGCAAGGGCGATTTAGTGGTGTTCCCCGCCGGGATGTCATGCACTTGGGAAGTTAAACAGCCGCTACGTAAACACTATAAGTTTGGCTGAGGGCATTTCAACAGCTCGTATTGCCTTTGCAAGTCTCATCGGCACCGCTATTGAGTTCTACGATTTCTACATCTACGGCATGGCCGCCGCTCTGGTCATTGGATCAGTATTCTTTCCGCACAGCACACCTGTCACTCAAGCACTCAATGCTTTTCTTACCTTTGGCTTAGCTTTTTTTGCCCGCCCCCTAGGTGCAGCGTTGTTTGGGCACTTTGGCGACAAAATAGGGCGCAAAGCCACGCTGGTAACTTCGTTGCTGGTCATGGGTGTTTCCACGGTCATGATAGGTTTGCTACCGGGTTACGTAAGCCTAGGACTCGCCTCACCAATATTGTTGTGCCTGTTGCGCTTTGGTCAGGGCCTGGGCCTGGGCGGAGAATGGGGAGGAGCCGCATTAGTAGCTGCTGAGAACGCGCCGCAAGGCAAACGTGGTTGGTTTGGCATGTTCCCACAATTGGGGCCTCCACTAGGGTTCTTGTGCGCCACCTTGAGCTATTTGGTGTTGACCACGCTACTAGATGAATCACAGTTTCTTAGTTGGGGTTGGCGTATTCCCTTTATTGCCAGCGCCTTGCTAGTAGCCGTGGGACTTTATGTGCGCTACACATTGGCTGAAACACCAGTGTTCACCCAAGTATTACAGCATCAAAAGCAGCTTGGTTTGCCGGTAGTGGTGTTATTTCGCCAACATTGGATACCTTTACTACTAGGGGCACTGGCGATGGTGGTGTGCTATGCCTTGTTTTACATTGCCACTGTATTCGCGCTGAGTTATGGCACTACGCAGTTGCACATCCCGCGTCAGCAATTTTTGGGCATGTTATGTGTGGCCGTGTTATTTATGACGATAGCTACACCGCTAGCAGCTAGGGCAGGGGATGTTTTCGGACGGCGACCAGTGCTGATGCTGGCTAGTAGCATATCCGTATTGTTCGGCTTCGCGCTGGCACCTATGTTGGGCAGCGGCTCATTACTTGAGATAACCGTGTTTCTATCGCTGGCTTTATTTTTGATGGGTGCAACTTTTGCGCCTATGGGGGCGTTGCTGCCTGAGTTGTTTCCCGTACAGGTGCGCTACACCGGCGCGGGAATGTCTTATAACTTGGGCGGCATACTGGGAGCCTCGTTCGCCCCTTATATCGCACAAAAGTTAGTTGCGGTGGGAGGTTTGAGCTGGGTAGGGGGCTATATTTCGGTTGCCGCTGGGATTAGCTTCATCGCAGTCTGGATGATGCGTGAAACGTATCTCGATACTTTATAAAAAAAGCGCATTACTGCGCTTTTTATTGATAGCTCAAACTGATCGCTAAACTAATTAGATCTTAAATTTTGAAACCGTATTTTTAAGGTTATTCGCCAGCATTTCCAAGCTGTTTGCCGCTGACGACACCTCGGCCACCGCAGCACTATTTTCTTCCGTCATCTGTGCTATGCGCTCTACGTTTTTCGCGATATCCATGCTAGCGGTTCTTTGTTCGACAAGCGCTGAAGAAATGTCACCTACTGCATTCATAACCGTGACGGAGCTATCGTTAATTTCACGCATAGATTGCCCCGCCTTGTTGGCACGCGCCACGCCTTCAGATACGCGCGTGTTGCCATGCTCCATACTCATGGAGGCCTTGCTGGAATACTCCTGTATGGTTTGCACCATAGCGGTGATTTCTTGTGCGGATTTTGCTGTGCGCTCTGCCAGTTTGCGCACTTCGTCTGCCACCACCGCAAAACCACGACCTTGTTCGCCCGCCCGCGCCGCTTCGATGGCC
>JANYIK010000135.1 GCA_025362115.1 Methylophilaceae bacterium | reverse complement strand
ACTTCCTCAATCTATTCTCAGATGTAAGCACTTGTTGTTCGAGTTCCACATACCTAATCGTACCGTTACAGCACAAAGAAATATCTGGTGTCCTACCAACAAACACCTACACCTGTCGGTTGTTTATGTTGTTAAAGAGCGTGTATTACTGAAATTCTGATTGGTTGCGGGGGAAGGATTTGAACCTTCGACCTTCGGGTTATGAGCCCGACGAGCTGCCAGACTGCTCCACCCCGCGTCCGTGTCGACAAAAAACTAGCGCCGAGAGGTGAAACTATAGCAGCTTTTGGCGAGTGGCGTCAACCAAGAATGGCGATGCGCGCCCATTTGCGCTTACCCACCTGCGCCACCACAAGTGCTCCTGTTTTGAGTTTCAAGGACTTATCGCTAATTTTTTCGCCATCTAGTTTTACGCCGCCTTGCTCTATCATGCGGAGCGCATCCGAGGTGCTATCTACTAGACCCGCTTGTTTTAATGCTTGAGCAATTCCGACTTCGCCACCTTGTGCTTGAATGCTGATTTCTGGCATATCATCCGGCATAGCACCCTTTTGAAAACGTGCTTCAAAATCCGCTAAAGCTTGTTCTGCGGAGTTTCTGGAGTGAAAGCGCGTGACAATCTCTTGAGCAAACTGCACTTTAATGTCACGCGGATTACGTCCAGCGCCAACCTCCCGCTTCCACTGGGCAACATCAGTAAGTGACGCAAACGAGAGCAGTTCGATATAACGCCACATCAAAGCATCATCCACCGACATCAGCTTGCCGAAAATTTCCTGGGCTGATTCATTGATACCCACGTAATTTCCCAATGATTTTGACATTTTATTAATGCCATCCAACCCTTCCAGCAACGGCATAGTGAGAATGCATTGCGGTGCCTGCCCCATGTGCTTTTGCAACTCGCGCCCCATCAAAAGATTGAACTTCTGATCGGTACCACCCAGTTCCAAGTCGGCCTTCAGTTCAACCGAGTCGTAACCTTGTAACAACGGATACAAAAACTCGTGGATGGCAATGGGCTGATTGCCTTTGTAGCGCTTATTGAAATCGTCACGCTCCAACATGCGCGCCACGGTATGCGTAGCTGCCAACCTGATCATATCCGCCGCATTAAGTTTATCCATCCAAGTGGAATTGAAGACTACTTGCGTGCGCTCCGCGTCTAAAATCTTGAATACTTGCTCGGTATATGATTTGGCGTTTTCCTTAACTTGCTCCACAGTCAAAGGCGGGCGTGTGGCACTCTTACCTGTAGGGTCGCCTATCATGCCAGTGAAGTCACCAATCAAGAAAAAGATGTCATGGCCTAGCTCTTGCAACTGGTGCAATTTGTTCAGCAGAACAGTATGCCCTAAGTGCAAATCTGGCGCAGTTGGGTCAAAACCAGCCTTGACGCGCAGTGGCCGACCAGCTTTGAGCTTTTCCACTAACTCGTGTTCAACCAGCAGCTCATCGCAGCCGCGTTTGATGATTTCTAATGTTTCATGAATTTGGGTCATTTCGACAAAAGCCTTAACTTGAACCACACATAGCCGCCTTAAAAAACCATGCCAGCGCGGGAAAAAGACGTTATTCTACCGTCAATCTGACGACCCTTCATTAAATTGCAGAACTCTCACTACATAGGTCTCATGTCCGGCACTAGTCTGGATGGCGTGGATGCGGTACGCGTAGCATTTAATGCCGGGCACTGCGCCGTAGAGCGCACCTTTTTCTTGCCTTACCCTGCCACGCTGAAAAAGGCGTTGTTAGCACTACACACTCCGCAACATAATGAGCTGGAGCAAAGTCAGCTCGTCGCTAATCAACTGACACAGCTTTATGCACGGGCCACTAAAGAACTGTTAGATGGTATGCCAATTTACGCCATTGGCTGTCACGGTCAAACCATCAGGCACAGGCCAGAACTTGGCTTTACCCTACAACTCAACAACCCCGCACTGCTGGCCGAACTCACTGGCATCACTGTGGTAGCGGATTTTCGTAGTCGCGACATCGCCGCGGGTGGCCAAGGCGCACCGCTAGTGCCGGCATTTCATCAAGGCGTATTCGCTCATGCCAGCATTCACCGCACCATTCTGAACATCGGCGGCATCAGTAACCTCACTGATTTGCCCTGTAATGGTGCCGTTTCAGGTTTTGATTGTGGTTTGGGCAATCTCCTCATGGATGCCTGGTGTCAACTCCACACTGGCCAAGCCTATGATCGTGATGGCATCTGGGCTGCTAGTGGCATAGTTATTGCCCAATTGCTGAATGAACTACTGGCGCATCCATTTTTCAAGTTGGCTCCGCCCAAAAGTACTGGGCGAGACATGTTTAATTTAGCCTGGCTGGAGCAAATGCTAAAACCGGAATATAAACCGCAAGACGTACAAGCCACTCTACTGGAGTTCACTGCACGTGCTATTGCCGATGCAGTACGACAATATTGTCCAGGGACACAAGCTCTTTATCTATGTGGAGGTGGTGCGCATAACGACGCGTTAAAAACACGGCTGCATCAGCTATTACCCTTCAAAATCGGGCTCACTGACGAGCTCGGCATCGGTGCTGATTGGGTCGAAGCCGCCGCCTTCGCCTGGCTGGCCAAACAAACGTTAGAAGGCAAACCGGGCAACTTACCAGTTGTGACTGGTGCAAAAGGTTACCGTGTACTCGGTGCGATTTACCCCGCAGCTTGATACAATCAGGTTTATGAAATCAAACAAAGCAACGATTACTTTCGACAATGGTGCCAAAGCCATCGAGCTGCCTGTGCTGTCAGGCACACTGGGCAGCGACGTGATAGACATCCGCGCCTTGGGTCAGCACGGCTATTTCACTTACGATCCAGGCTTTGTTTCCACCGCCAGCTGTAGCTCTAGCATCACCTTTATTGATGGCGACAAAGGCTTGCTGTACTACCGCGGCTACCCTATCGAGCAATTGGCAGAGCAATGTAACTTTACCGATGTCGCCCACTTGTTGATTAAAGGCGAGTTGCCAAACGCTGCTGAGAGCCAAAGCTTCGCCGATACTATTCGCGCCCACACTATGCTGCACGACCAAATGAGTACCGTGTTCCGCGGGTTCAGGCGGGATGCACATCCCATGGCGGTGATGGTCTCGGTAGTGGGAGCGATGGCCGCTTTTTATCCAGAAAGCTCCGATATCACCAATCCACAACAACGCGAAATCGCCGCACTCCGTTTGTTAGCAAAGATTCCTACCGTCGCAGCCTGGAGTTACAAATACACGATCGGTCAACCCTTCGTATATCCACAAAATAGACTGGATTACGCAGCTAACTTTATGCACATGATGTTCGCGACACCCTGCGACACGTATATCCCCAACCCGGTACTAGTCAAAGCGTTGGAGCGTATTTTAATATTACATGCGGATCACGAGCAGAACGCCTCTACATCGACCGTGCGCCTCACTGGCTCTAGCGGAGCCAATCCTTTCGCCTGTATCGCAGCTGGTATTGCCTCGCTGTGGGGACCTGCCCACGGCGGTGCGAATGAAGCCGTGCTACAAATGTTGGAAGAAATAGGTAGCGTCAACAACATTGGTAAGTGTATAGAGCGCGCCAAAGATAAAAATGATTCATTCCGGCTGATGGGCTTTGGTCATCGCGAATATAAAAACATGGATCCCATAGCCAGCATGATGCGCCATACTTGCCACGAAGTTCTCAACGAACTGGGTTTGACCAGCGATCCGCTGTTCAAAATCGCGCTGGCACTAGAAAAAATCGCGCTGGAGGACGACTACTTCATCAGCAAAAAACTCTACCCTAACGTAGACTTCTACTCTGGCATCGTACTGCGTGCAATGGGCATTCCAACCAACATGTTTACCGCCATCTTCGCGTTAGCAAGAACGGCAGGCTGGGTAGCACAATGGAGTGAGATGATTACCCATCCTGAGGCCAAGATCGGGCGTCCACGCCAGTTATACACGGGCGAAATCCGCCGTGACGTGGTGCCAGTTAATCAGCGTTAAGCTGATTAAGATTCGTAAGCTCCAGCGTTGGGTAATAAAAAAGCCGCTACACAGTAGCGGCTTTTTTAACATCTTTTTCTCTTACACTGAGAATGAAGACCCACACCCACAGGTACTGGTCGCGGTTGGATTCTTGATCACGAACTGCGAACCTTGCAAGCCATCGGTATAGTCAATCTCGGCACCTGCCAAGTATTGCAGGCTCATGGAATCAATCAGCAAAGTAACGCCCGCCTTCTCCACCACAGTATCGTCGTCATTCACTTCTTCATCAAAAGTAAACCCATATTGAAAACCAGAGCAGCCGCCGCCCGAAACAAACACGCGCAGTTTCAAATCTGGCGTACCTTCTTCCGCAATCAGTTCGCTCACTTTGCTAGCAGCGCTGTCGGTAAAAATAATGGGGCTGGGCATTTCGGTCATTGCGTTCATTTCTGTGTTCCTTCTAGTCTCTAAAACAGCATTAGATTATGCGCCGCATATAAGATACGGTCAATCTTCGACCGAATTGTGGCCTAAAGATTCAATGTGGATCAGCTTGCCATCCACCACCGCGCCTACAAACATTTCCAGCGTTTTATAGCGCACATCGCCGGTTACCCGTGCTTTGGCCTGCAACTCTACATATTCCGTAGCATGTACCGGCCCATTCACAATGCCGTTGATGGTGGCATGAGAAACGGAGATTGAACCATCCACCCGTCCTTGCTCACTCACAATCAAGGTGCTGGGCTGCACGCTCACTTCATTGACATTACCATTCACCGTGCCGTCAATCCGCAAACCACCGCTGAACTCAACGTCGCCTTCAATCACCGTAGCCGCGCCTATCAAGGTTTCTATACGGCTCTGTGGGGTCATATTTTTCTTAAAAAACATTGCAATTCCTTTAAGGCAAAGTAGCTGATTGCGTCAGCTTAACGTCTGAAAATCCGGCTTGGAAAAATTTGGCCTGCACCCCTGTCACCGTCATTTTATCAGCTACGGTGAAACTTCCCTCAACGGGCTGATAATACTTAAAGTTGATCTTGAAACTACCTTTGGGTTCTGTACCAGCAGCAATAATCTTGGTGACGGGCTTCCCATCCTCGGTGCCATTCATTTCCAGTTGCAACCGACCCTGTACGCTCTTGTCGTGCTTGCCAGACTGGATGAGCAGTATACGGAATAGATATTCGCCTGCTTTGCTGGATTTAGTCACCTTGATGCTATGGAATTTAACCACCGCAACACTGGAACTATCCTCCAAAATACTTTTGTAGAAACCAATATCTTCTTTTAATTGTACATTTTCTTCCTGCAACACCGCGATGTCTTTGGCCAAATCTTTTTGTGCCACTTGCGTGACTTGCTGCTGGCTTTCCACATGGATACTTTGCGTGCGCAACTGACGATTCTCTTGCTCAAGTCGCTGCACATCGTCGCGTAATTGCGCGGTGCTATCGCTAGCATAACGCCAATAACCAAGGCCAAAACCGAATACCACCAACACTATCGTCCAGAATGCGCGCCAATACCATGGAATTTCCGCACGCACAGCAACATTTTGCGCGGAGACTCCAAAACGAAGACGTAAAGCACGTGTCAGATTTCTCATGGTGAAAGTGCTAGCTGCTCCAATCCTGTCATTTCAGCTACTCCAAACATTAGGTTCATATTGTGTACCGCCTGCCCGGCGGCACCTTTGACGAGGTTATCTATCACAGACAACACCACCACCGTATCACCACTTTGCGGTTGATGCACGGCAATACGACACATATTTGAACCTCTGACCGAACGCGTCTCCGGATGAGCGCCCACTGGCAACACATCCACAAAAGGCTCGTTAGCATAGCGTTGCTCAAACAAGGCTTGCAAATCCATCTGTGCATTTTGAAGCGTGGCGTAGAGTGTAGCGTGTATGCCCCGTATCATAGGCGTTAAGTGCGGCACGAAAGTTAAGCCCACGGTGCCATTCGCCATCACACTTAAGCCCTGACTAATTTCTGGCAAATGCCTATGCCCAGAAACCGCATAAGCTTTGAAATTATCAGCCGCCTCCGCCAGCAAGGCATGCACTTCGGCCTTACGCCCAGCGCCGCTCACGCCGGATTTGGCATCGGCGATCAAATGATCTGCATCCACCACACCCGCCTCCAGCAAAGGCAAAAAGCCTAGTTGTACCGCAGTGGGGTAGCAACCAGGGTTGGCAACCAGCCTTGCAGTTTTGATTTGTTCACGGTTGATTTCAGGCAAACCATATACCGCCTCCGTCACCAGCTTGGGGCTGGCGTGGCTCATGCCGTACCATTTCTCCCAGGTTGGAATATCCTTGATGCGGAAATCCGCGGCTAAATCAATCACCCGTACTCCCGCATCCAACAACGCTTGCGACTGTTGCATAGCAATGCCGTTAGGTGTGGCGAAGAACACTAAGTCGCAATTTTTCAAATCGGCTTGTGCGGGATCGGTAAAGGTCAACTCCACATGTCCACGCAAGCTGGGAAACATGTCGGGCACGCGCTGCCCCGCCTCACCACGCGAAGTGATAGCGGTGATTTCTACATGAGGATGCTGTGCCAGTAACCGCAGCAACTCGACTCCGGTATACCCCGTACCGCCAACTATTCCTACTTTAATTTTGCTCAAAGCTGTATCTCTTTCAATTTCATAGGTTTTTACTACTCGCATAGTAATGCACGCTGTCAAAAAAAGGCAACAAAAAAGCCGCAGGGTTCGCACCGTGCGGCCTTTCCAACAAACGCAAATTAACGCTTGGAGAATTGTTTACGACGGCGCGCTTTGTGCAAGCCCACTTTTTTACGTTCAACTTCACGCGCATCACGAGTCACAAAGCCCGCTTTGCTGAGTTCTGATTTCAGCGTGGCATCGTATTCAATCAGCGCACGAGTAATGCCGTGGCGCACTGCACCAGCCTGACCGGATTCACCACCGCCCACCACGTTGACCATGATGTCAAAATTGCTCAGGTTGTTAGTCAACTCCAATGGCTGACGCAGTACCATGCGCGAAGTCTCGCGCGAGAAGTATTGATCCACAGGCTTGTCGTTGACCACGATATTACCCTTGCCAGACTTGATGAACACGCGTGCTACCGAGCTTTTGCGGCGGCCGGTGCCGTAGTTGTAGTTACCTATCATGCGAATTCCTTATTGATCACCAGTGGTTTTGGTTGCTGTGCTGCATGTTCGTGCGTAGCGCCAGCATACACTTTCAGTTTCTTGAACATCGCGTAACCCAGCGGACCCTTTGGCAACATGCCCTTCACCGCTTTTTCCAGCGCACGACCGGGAAAACGCTCTTGCATCTTGGCGAATGTGGTGCTGTAAATACCGCCTGGGAAACCGCTGTGGCGATGATAAATCTTGCCCTCAGCCTTGTTGCCGGTGACGCGCAGTTTCTCAGCGTTAACGACGATGATGTAATCGCCAGTATCAACGTGAGGTGTGTAAATGGTTTTATGTTTGCCGCGTAGACGGCGGGCAACTTCGCTGGCAAGACGGCCTAGCACCATGTCTGCAGCATCTACCACAAACCAGTCGCGTTGCACTTCGTGCGATTTAGCGGAAAAAGTTTTCATATCAATCTGGGTTCTTGTGCTTAAAAATAAGGGCGCGATTGTATGGCATACTCAAGACTCATGTCAAACAAAATTGCGCTTACAAGCTAATTATTATGAACTGGTTACTCACTAACATCTTCGGCGCTTTGCTGCTCCCGCCGCTCAATCTACTCAT
>JANYIK010000067.1 GCA_025362115.1 Methylophilaceae bacterium | reverse complement strand
TGATGGGTGATCAAGTAGAACCGCGCCGCGCCTTTATCGAAAGCAATGCGCATGGCGTGAGTAATTTGGACGTTTGATGCCAACAGCGCTTGTCACCGGTGCAAATCGTGGGCTTGGGTTAGAGTTTGTAAAACAGATTCACGCCCAAGGCTGGCGCGTCTATGCTTGTTGCAGAAATCCCTCCAGTGCCGATAGCCTGCTCCAACTGGCACAGGATAGCGGCGGCAGAGTCACGATTCACACCCTCGCAGTAGATAACGCCAGTCAATTATCTAAGCTGGCGCTAGAACTAAAAGACCAGCCGCTGGATCTGCTGATTAACAACGCCGGAATCTATTCGGGCAGAAATGGCGAGCGTTTTGGCATGTGTTCCACTGATGAATGGCTCAAAGTATTCCAAGTCAACACTCTCGCACCACTCAGAGTAACCGAAGCATTCGTCGAAAACGTAGCCCAAAGCGAACTGAAAATTATTGCCAACATCACTAGCAAAATGGGCAGCTTGGGTGATAACACCAGCGGCGGCGCTTATATGTACCGCAGTAGTAAAGCCGCGCTGAATATGGTGGTAAAAAGCATGGCGCATGATTTGGAGCCACAGGGCATCAAAGTCGCGCTGTTGCACCCGGGATGGGTCAAGACCGATATGGGTGGGCCGAATGCCTTGATTTCGCCACAACAAAGCGTGGCGGGCATGTTGAAGATTCTGCTCAATTTAGGCTGGCAGGATAGTGGGCGCTTCTTGGCTTACGACGGCAAGGAAATAGCGTGGTAATTATTCGATATTCTGGATTTGCTCACGGATTTGCTCGATGAGTACCTTGAGTTCCATAGAAACCTGAGAAGTCTCGCTGGAAACCGATTTAGAACCCAAAGTATTCGCCTCACGGTTGAGTTCCTGCATCAAAAAATCCAGCCGCTTACCCACAGCACCGCCGCTTTTCAATATCCGCCGTAATTCTTGCAAGTGCGTGGAAAGCCGCCCCAGTTCTTCGTCTATATCGATTTTCTGCGCGAACAGTGCCAGTTCTTGATGAACGCGGTTGTCGTCGACGCTGCCCAAGACCTCTTCGAGTTTAAGTTTTAATTTATCGCGATAGGCGGCGATGAGCGCAGGCATCAGCGGTTTGACTTTTTCCACTAGCACCTCCATCTGCGCCGTGCGCTCCAAAATAAGCGCAGTCAGCTTCGCGCCTTCACGCTCGCGGCTGGCGGACATGTCGGTCAATGCCGCTTCAATCGCATTGTTCAAATCGGCACTCAAAGTATCGGCAGAAAGCTCTTGCGTTACCAGCACGCCGGGCAAGCGCAAAATATCGGCCACGGAAAGCGGACGACTTTGCGGGAAGCGTTGTTGAATCTGGGAGCTCAAGCGCTCAGCCTGTTGCAGCGCCGGTTCGCTCAAATGCGCTTCGGGCGGCAAGCCGGAAGGGGCGACGAGGTTGATTTTGCACTCCACTTTGCCACGTGTGAGCTTGGCAGAAAGGATTTCGCGGATATTCGGCTCGAAAACACGCAACACCTCGTCCAGCTTAAAATGCAGTTCGAGATAGCGGTGGTTAACGGCGCGTAGTTCCACCATCAGTGTGCCAAGCGTGGTTTCGCGTTGGGTGGCGGCAAAGCCAGTCATGCTTTGTATCATCGTGGGTTCTCCAATTTGTGCCGTATGGTAACAAACTGAACCTAATTCGTGCCAAAATACCGCGCTTTCAGCAATAACTAAGGAATCACTATGCGCCCCAGCAACCGCGCCGCCAACGAATTACGCAAGGTCGAAATCATCCGCCACTACACTCGCCACGCCGAAGGCTCGGTACTGGTGAAATTTGGCGATACCCATGTGCTTTGCACCGCCAGTATTGATGAAAAAGTCCCCGGATTCCTCAAAGGCAAGAACCAAGGCTGGCTGACGGCGGAATACGGCATGTTGCCGCGTGCCACCAATACCCGTACCGACCGCGAAGCAGCACGCGGCAAACAGTCTGGTCGCACACAAGAGATACAGCGCTTGATTGGTCGCAGCCTGCGTTCGATTATTGATTTGAACAAACTGGGTGAGCGCACCATACAGCTTGATTGCGATGTCATCCAGGCCGACGGCGGTACTCGCACGGCCAGCATCACCGGCGCCTTCGTCGCGCTGCACGATGCGGTAAGCGTGCTACTCGAAAAGAAATTGCTCGCCGAAAGTCCCATCAGTGATTTCGTTGCGGCGATCTCGGTAGGCGTGGTGCAAGGCCAGCCAGTGCTGGATTTGGACTACGTGGAAGACTCCGGCTGCGACACCGACATGAACGTGGTCATGACCGGCAGTGGCGGCTTTGTGGAAATCCAGGGCACGGCGGAAGGTGAGCCGTTCCAGCGTGCCGAGATGAATGCCATGCTGGATTTGGCGCAAAGCGGCATTAGCCAATTGATTAACTTACAAAAAACCGCACTTAAATCCTGAATTTTGCTTCGATACATTTTTTGTTCGTTCGTCCCCGTATCAAGTACGGGGCAGGCTCTGAGTGCCGCGCATAGCGCGGTGTATCGAAGGAGAGCGAACAAAAAACACTCAGCACGAACGGATTTTGACAGAGCTCTTGTGGGCCGGTTCGCATTTCGCTCAAACCCCCAGTCGTGATACCCTCACGCCTCAGAAATGCTGAACTAACGAAACCCGCTTTATTTACCCGAAATGACTGATTACAAGAACACCCTCAACCTGCCGGATACGGCCTTTCCTATGCGCGGCGACCTGCCCAAGCGCGAACCGGCATGGGTGCAGGCTTGGCAGCAGAAAAAGTTGTACCAGAAGATCCGCGAGGCTCGTAAAAATTCTCCCAAAGGCAAATTCATCCTGCATGACGGCCCGCCCTATGCCAATGGTGACATCCACATCGGCCACGCAGTCAACAAAATCCTCAAAGACATCATCGTCAAAATCAAAACGCTGGATGGTTTCGACGCGCCCTACGTGCCGGGCTGGGATTGCCACGGCCTGCCGATTGAACTGGTGGTGGAAAAAGCCCACGGCAAAAACATCGAGCCTGCCAAATTCCGCGAACTATGCCGCGCCTACGCCGCCGAGCAGGTGGAACGCCAAAAGAAGGATTTCATCCGCTTAGGGGTCTTGGGCGATTGGGATAATCCTTATTTGACGATGGATTTCAAGACCGAGGCCGACATCATGCGCGCCCTCGGCGACATCTATAAAAACGGCTACCTATACCAGGGTTCCAAGCCGGTACACTGGTGCGTGGATTGCGGCTCCGCGCTGGCCGAGGCGGAAGTGGAGTACGAGGATGTTAATTCGCCGGCGATAGACGTGGGTTTTGAGCTAACGAAAGAGGCAGTTATTGAGTTGAAAAACCGAAAGGTTCTTGGTGATGTT
>JANYIK010000063.1 GCA_025362115.1 Methylophilaceae bacterium | reverse complement strand
GTTGCCATCAGTTCGGCGCGCATCGCCATGATGGCGGCTTCTTCGGGCGAAAACCCCAAGTCGACAAACACGTTGCCACTGGATTCGACCACAGGTTCCTTGCTCATTTCAGTTCTCCAATCTGCCGATAGCGGCGGGTGGCCAGTTCAATATCTTCCTTGCGGGTTTTTTGCGTTTTCTTGTGGAAGGCGTGCAGCACATAAACCGCGTCATCCAACTTTGCCACATAGATCACCCGCCATTCGCCTAGGATGTGAATGCGGATTTCGTAAGCCCCGGCACCGACTTCCAGCATAGGTTTGAAGTCAGAAGGCATCAGCCCACGCTGTACCGCATCCAGCTCAAATCCGGCTTCGCGCCGCGCATCTGTGGGGAAAGACCGCAGATCGTCGAGGCTGGCGCCGATGAAACGCAG
Source organism: Methylophilaceae bacterium (assembly GCA_025362115.1). Taxonomy (GTDB): domain Bacteria; phylum Pseudomonadota; class Gammaproteobacteria; order Burkholderiales; family Methylophilaceae; genus CAILHX01. The sequence continues at coordinate 16,564 of JANYIK010000063.1, read as the reverse complement.
CTTTTTCATGTAGGGATTATATTGAAACTTTGATAATTATCAAAGTATTTTGATTATTGGGGACGATGCCGGAATTCAGTCATGTGCCGAGTGGTGAATGGCTTTCCCGGATTACGTCTTTGACTACATCCGGGCTACTTGCTAAAGCAGGAGGAGATCGGAAGACGTTCGTTATCTAGTCTATTATCGTAGCTAGATGCGAATGCTGGTAGGCCTGGTTTAATGAATGGACAGTCATTTATTTGTAAGGACAACTATGAAAAAATTTACAGAGTTACTTTACGCATCAGCGACGTTCATTTTTGCCGTTGTGTTGCTGGTGGTTGTTAATGGCGTGTTTATTCGGTGAGGATTAAAACACTTCCCGTGTTTCCAAAAACGCAATATCCGGGTAGCGTTCTTGCGCCATTTGCAGATTAACGCGATTCGGTGCCAAGTAAACATAATCATCCGCGCCGTCCAATGCCACGTTGTAGCCGTATTTGTCGGCAATCGCTTTCAAAGCGGCATCCTTGCCGCGCAGCCATCTGGCGGTAGAGCAGTCGAACGCTTCAAACACCACATCCACACCATATTCAAATTCCAGGCGGTGCGCCACTACATCGAATTGCAACGTGCCGACCGCACCCAGTATCAGGTCGTTGCTCTGTAAGGGGCGGAATAGCTGGGAAGCGCCTTCCTCAGCCAGTTGCAGCAGGCCTTTTTGCAGTTGCTTCATCTTCAGTGGGTTTTTGATGCGGGCGCGGCGGAAGTGTTCCGGCGCGAAGGAAGGGATGCCGGTGAATTTCAGGTCCTCGCCTTCGGTGAAAGCGTCGCCTAATTTAACAGTCCCGTGGTTGGGGATGCCAATGATGTCGCCAGCGTAGGCCTCATCCGTGGTGTTGCGGTCTTGCGCCATAAAGGTAATGGCGTTGTTGACGGCGATCTGTTTGTTGATCGAGACTTGTTTTAATTTCATGCCGCGCTCGAACTTGCCGGAACACACGCGCACAAAGGCGATGCGGTCACGGTGTTTCGGGTCCATATTGGCTTGTATCTTGAATACGAAACCGGAGAATTTGTTTTCATCGGGGGCGACATGGCGGCTGGTGCTGGCTCTCGCCAATGGCGCGGGGGAGAGTTCTACTACGGCATCTAACAGTGACTGCACGCCGAAATTATTCACCGCAGAGCCAAAAAATACCGGCGTTTGTTTGCCGGATAAGTAACTGGTGGAATCGAAGGTATGTGATGCGCCGCGCACCAGTTCGATGTCGTCGCGCAACTCTTGTGCTTGCCGGCCTATCAGTTCGTCAAGACGCGGATTATCTAGTCCTTCAATAATCTCCGAGGTGCCTTTTTCTGCTTTGGGGTCAAAAAACGCAATACTGTCGTTATACAGGTGGTACACCCCACGGAAGCCTTTGCCCATGCCGATAGGCCAGGTGATGGGGGCGCATTGCATGCCGAGCACCGATTCAATCTCATCCAGCAAATCAATCGGCGCTTTACCCTCTCTATCCAGCTTGTTGATGAAGGTAATGATGGGCGTGTCGCGCATGCGGCAGACATTCAGCAGCTTGATAGTCTGCGCTTCTACGCCGTTCACCGAATCTATCACCATCACGGCGGAGTCTACAGCGGTCAGGGTGCGGTAAGTGTCCTCAGAAAAGTCATCGTGGCCGGGGGTATCCAGCAGGTTGATGATGTGTTCGCGGTAAGGAAACTGCATCACTGAGGATGTCACTGAAATCCCACGTTGCTTTTCCAGCTCCATCCAGTCAGAGGTAGCGTGTTTATTGGATTTTCGGGCGCGTACCGAACCGGCCATCTGGATCGCACCACCGAACCACAGCAGCTTTTCGGTGAGCGTGGTTTTACCCGCGTCGGGGTGCGAGATGATGGCAAAAGTGCGGCGACGCTTAATCTCTTGTTGAAAGCTGTTCATGTTGCAGGGCGCTCATGTTTTCTTAGGGATTGAATCGAAGGGCTGCATTGTACAAGCTATAGCCAAAAACCCAAATTTTAGTCGCTATATGCCGCTAGAATAGCCGCTTCACGCTTCTAGGACTCCATCATGCCCATCAAATCACTCATCCGCACCATTCCGCACTATCCCAAGCAAGGCATCATGTTCCGCGACATCACGACTTTGCTCAAAGACCCCATCGGTTTGCGTGTCGTCATTGATGAGCTGGCCAAGCGTTACGCCGACATGAAAATAGACAAGGTGGTGGGCATAGAGTCGCGCGGATTCATCATCGGCGCGCCTCTAGCGTATTTGCTGGGTGTTGGATTTGTGCCCATCAGGAAACCGGGGAAATTGCCGGCGGAAACCATAGGACATGACTATGAGCTTGAATATGGTCGCGATAGGGTCGAAATCCATACAGATGCAATCTCTTCCGGTGAGCGAGTGTTGCTGGTTGATGATTTGATTGCCACCGGAGGAACGGCAGAGGCCGCCGCCAGCCTGATCGAGAAGATAGGCGGCGAAATTGTCGAGTGTGCGTTTGTGATCGATCTGCCAGACGTGGGCGGACGCAAATGTTTAGAAAAGCATGGCTACAAGGTGTTTGCGTTGTGTGAATTCGAAGGTGACTAAAGCGGATTCGTAAATTAATCCCCCATGGTTTGATTTGTAGCAACGCTTGTAGCTGATGGAATGGCTGGCAATATAGGGTATTAAAAATAATAATAATGCTGCGATGCACAAATTATTTTTATCTATATATAATAACTTCAAATATAACAGGGGGATGCCATGTCAAAAGAAACTGAGCAATATCAGGACTGGATTAATCAGTTAGGTCAATTCAATCAGCAAGTCACTCAAGCATTCATGAGCAATCTGACTCCTGGCGCGCCAGCCCAGGCAAGTGAGATTACGCAGGCATTGATGGCTTCTCTTTCCAGTAATACCGACACTTGGCTCAAGCTGCAGCAAGAATATTCCCAGAAGCAGATGGAATTGTGGATGTCGTTCATAGGCCGAACCCCTGGTGATATCGCCACACCTGTTATCGAGCCGGAAAAGACGGATAGGCGGTTTAATGCTCCTGAATGGCAGGAGAATCCGCTGTTCGATTACCTCAAGCAATATTATCTACTCACGGCTAGCTGGATGAACAGTATGGCCGAAGCGTCAGAGCTTAACGAGGATATGAAGAAAAAGCTGGTGTTTTACACCAAGCAGTATGTGGATGCGATGGCGCCATCAAATTTTGTTGCCACCAATCCAGAGGTACTCAAGCTTGCTGCCGAAACCAAGGGTGAATCGCTTACCAATGGTATGAAGAATTTTCTGGAAGACCTCCAGAAAGGTCGTATCTCCATGACAGACGAATCCCGTTTTACTGTCGGTGAGAATGTTGCTATCTCAGCGGGTGCCGTGGTGTTTGAGAATGACCTTTTCCAGTTGTTGCAATATACGCCATCGACCGAGACGGTGTGCGAGCGTCCGCTGCTAATCGTTCCACCTTGTATTAACAAGTATTACATCCTTGATCTGCAACCGGAGAATTCCTTTGTGCAGTACGCCGTCAGCCAGGGATTCACTGTGTTTTTGATGTCCTGGCGCAATATCCCTGTTGAGATGAACAAGCTGACTTGGGATGACTATATTGAGCAGGGTGTTATTCGTGCGATAGATGTGACGCGTGACATCGGCGGGGCAGCCAAGATCAACACGCTGGGATTCTGTATTGGCGGCACCTTGTTGACCTGTGCACAGGCAGTCCTCAAGTCACGCCGCCACAACGTGATACAGAGTGCAACGCTGCTGACCACCATGCTTGAATACAGTGACGTTGGCGATATTTCGGTGTTTGTAGACGATGCGTATGTCGCTAAACGCGAAGCCGAGTTGAGAGATGGAGGCATCGTCAAGGGCAAGGAATTGGCTATGACTTTTGCCAGTTTGCGTGCCAATGACCTGATCTGGTTCTTCGTGGTGAATAATTACCTCAAGGGCAAGACGCCGGATGCCTTCGATCTGCTTTACTGGAATTCAGATGGCACCAATCTGCCGGGACCGATGTACGGCTGGTATTTGCAAAACCTGTACCACCTGAACAATCTGGTCAAACCAGGCGCATTGAAGATATGTGGTATTTCAGTAGATCTGGGCAGGATTACTACACCCACCTACTTGCTGGCAGCAGCTGAGGATCACATCGTTCCGTGGAAAACGGCCTACGCCAGCACTCAGTACTTAGGTGGCAAGTGTGAATTCGTGCTAGGTGCCAGTGGGCATATTGCAGGCGTGGTCAATCATCCCGCCAAGAACAAGCGCAATTTCTGGGTTGGTGGTGGCACTACCGACAATCCGGATGAGTGGTTGGAAAATGCCGAAGCGCGTCCAGGGAGCTGGTGGGTGCATTGGGTGGAATGGCTGCGTGGTCATGGTGGCAAGGATGTGGCTGCACGCAAGAGTTTGGGGAATGACGAGTACAAACAGATAGAAGCGGCACCGGGGCGCTATGTCAAAGTGCGTTGCGATTAATAACTAGAGTGATGAGGAGAAAGTCATGGAAGATGTAGTCATCGTCGCGGCACAACGTACCGCGGTAGGCAAATTCAATGGAGCGTTTACCAACGTGTCAGCAGTGGATCTTGGCGCGGCCGTGATTCGTGATTTGCTGGCGAAGACGGGTGTCAGCGGAGACCAAATAAGCGAAGTTATTTTAGGTCAGGTGTTGACCGCAGGGCTTGGGCAGAATCCGGCGCGTCAATCAGTAATTAAATCGGGTCTACCTCAAGCAGTCCCCGCCATGACCATCAACAAGGTATGTGGTTCTGGCCTCAAGACTGTCATGCTAGCGGCGCAAGCAATCAAATGTGGCGACGCTGAAATTGTGATTGCGGGGGGTCAAGAGAACATGAGCATGTCGCCGCATGTGCTGAATGGCTCGCGAAATGGCTTCCGTATGGGTGATGCCAAGCTGATCGATTCTATGGTCGTGGATGGTCTGTGGGATGTTTATAACGACTATCACATGGGGATCACCGCAGAGAATGTCGCCAAGAAGTATGGTATCAGTCGTCAGGAGCAGGATGAGTTTGCCTGCGCTTCGCAGAACAAGGCTGAAGCCGCACAAAAGGCTGGCAAGTTCGTGGATGAGATCACCCCTTACACCATCAAAAGCAAAAAAGGCGACACTACCGTGGATGCCGATGAATATCCACGACATGGTACTACCCTAGAATCTATGGCAGGTTTACGCACGGCTTTCGACAAGGAAGGTTCTGTCACAGCAGGTAATGCGTCTGGTATCAATGATGGTGCAGCCATGGTGATGCTGATGTCGGCAAGTAAGGCCAAGGAACTGGGGCTGAAGCCGCTGGCCAAGATCAAGGCATTTTCTTCTGCTGGTACCGACCCTTCCATTATGGGCATAGGTCCGGTGCCAGCTTCTCAGGCTTGCCTGAAAAAAGCAGGCTGGAAGGCAAGTGACCTTGACCTGATGGAGATCAACGAGGCGTTTGCCGCACAGGCGATCGCTGTCAACCGCGATATGGGTTGGGATACAAGCAAGATCAACGTCAATGGCGGTGCGATTGCTATCGGCCACCCTATTGGTGCCAGTGGTGCCCGTATCCTGGTGACGTTGATTCATGAGATGAATCGTCGCGATGCCAAAAAGGGTCTTGCTTCACTGTGCATCGGTGGTGGTATGGGTGTGGCACTGGCAATCGAACGCTAAAAATATTTACACAATTAATTGGGAGAAAGAGAAATGAGCAAACATATCGCACTCGTGACGGGCGGCATCGGTGGCATCGGCACATCCATTTGCAGAGAACTTTCCAAGGCTGGTAATACGGTTGTTGCCAATCACCTTGCCTTCGAAGCGGAAAAAGCACAGGTCTGGCTGGCGGCAGAGCGCGCTGCTGGTTATGACGTGCATCTGGCGGAAGGAGACGTGTCTGATTTTGAATCTTGCACAGCTATGGCGGCCAAGATTCAGGCAGAAGTAGGGTCTGTTGATATCCTAGTGAACAATGCCGGCATCACCAAGGATGGTATGTTTAAAAAGATGCCACTGGAAAACTGGATGGCAGTGCTCAACATCAACCTCAACAGTGTGTTCAATGTGACTCGTCAAGTAGTGGATGGCATGCTGGAAAAAGGTTGGGGTCGCGTCATCAACATCTCATCGATCAATGGGCAAAAAGGCCAGTTTGGTCAAACTAACTACTCAGCGGCCAAGGCTGGTATGCATGGTTTTACCAAGGCGTTGGCGCAGGAAACTGCTGCCAAAGGTATCACCGTTAACACTATTTCTCCGGGCTATATCGGCACCGAGATGGTCATGGCGATCAAGGAAGAAGTCCGCAATCAGATTGTTGCGGGCATTCCAGTAGGTCGTTTAGGTAAGCCTGAAGAGATCGCCAAGCTGGTGAATTATCTGGCTTCTGATGATGCGGCTTTTATTACCGGTGCCAATATCGCCATTAACGGCGGTCAACATATGTGCTAAAAAGGTGCTGCTCACAGCATGTAGGGATTTCGTGAGAATCTCCTACATGCCGTTAAAAATCCGGGGAAAGCTGAGTGTGTCTTTTAGCCGATAATTGACTGTGACTCATTTTCCTGGGGGAAAATTATGAGACGTAAGCTAGTCGTCGCTAACAGAAAGATGCACGGAACCATTCCGGGAAACAAAGCGTTTCTGGAAGGTTTGTTGGAGAGGACGAAAGAGTACCGTGACTCAGAATATGCTGTTTGTTTGCCCCATCCTTATCTTTATCAAGCGCAATCCATTCTGACTGGAACCCCAATTGCTTGGGGTGGCCAAAACATGAGCAGAAACGATGACGGACCTTATACAGGGTCAGTATCCGCAAGAATGCTTGTGGAATTTGGATGCGGGTATGTCATTATCGGCCATTCGGAACGTCGCTTGCGTGGTCAAGACAGTGACAATTCCGTTGGAGAGCGTTTCCAAGTCGCTACAAGGGCTGGCCTAAAACCTATTTTCTGTATGGGTGAAACACTGGAGGAATTCGAGCAAGGACTGACAGACCTAGTCACGATTAGGCAATTAAATGCCGTGATACAGCAGATTGGTATAAAGAATCTAGCTAAAGGGGTTCTTGCCTACGAGCCTATATGGGCCATAGGCACTGGAGAGGCAGCTTCACCTGAGCATGCTCAGACCATTCTTCACTTTTTGAGAGGGTATCTTATTCTTAAGGATACTGAAGTAGGCAATAACATCAGAATTCTCTATGGCGGAAGCTTGAAGGCTCAAAATGCAGCGCAATTGTTCGGTATGCCCGATATTGATGGAGGATTGGTCGGCAGCGCCTCTCTAAATACAGAGGAATTCGTTGAAATTTGCCAGGCAGCTAATTTAAGTTCCTGAAGCCAATATTGGCACCAACAACAAACTGAATAGCCTTCAAGTCGTTTTCGTACTTATTTTTTTTGCTTAGTGAATCTTTAATTCACAGTTAGATTCCCTGTTTTTTTGTGGGTGTTTCTACAGGGCTAATTCACCACTCTGCCAATCGTTTTGTAGCTTCATATAAGCCTTTTCAGCGATCGCGTCTTTTGCCAGCTTAGGAAACATGCAAGCTAAGATACCTCTGGAAACGACTACATAGTTATACGTTCCGCAGTTGATGCAGAGATCGTAGTATTGATTTATTTGCTTTAGCATTTTTTACTCCATTCATTAAATTAAACACCAATCATGATTTAGTTAGGATGCTTGGTGTGTCGGTAATACTTAAGCAGAAAACATGCCACTCCATAGGGTGGTGGCACCAGCAAGTTTAAGGAATCAATGTGAATCAGTGATTTCATGCAGGTTAAGAAATTGCGATGTCCTAAACTAACATTTAGATGCCTATATCACCGGGCAGTTCTCATGCGTCAAAATTGTTTCTCCACTGTGTCGTCTGCGATATATCTAGATCTAGCAGCGCTGTCTCGGTGACGGCGGAAAAAAGCCCCGCACGAAGGCGGGGCAATAGGGGAGATACAACATGTGAAAATGAAAATTGTTAAGCAGCCTTCTTGGTAGCAGCTTGTACATTTTGTGCAGCGGTATTTGCGGCAGCCTTGATATTGGCTTCAGTGATGTCAGTCACTTGCTTGGCAGCTTTGGTGAAGGTTTCAACCGCTTCGGAGGCAACAGCCATGGAAGACTTGAATGCATTAACCGCTGCACCAGCACCAGCAGGAGCAGATTTCAGCACACTATCAATGCTGCTCATCACCTTCTCGTTGTAGCTGGTCAGAGTTTCTTCGGCCAGTTTTGCCATTTGGGTTTGGGCTTGGCTAGCAACTTCGTATACTTCACGCGAGTAGCTGGTAGCACGCTCAACCAGAGCTTCTGCAACCTTGCCGCGAATCACGGTGAGTTCATTCACATCTTTTACAGCAGTAGCGGCCTTGATGGTCTTGGCGTTTTCTTCCAAGGTGCTGCGGACGGTGTCCATTTGCAGCTTCATCAGACGTTCGGTGCTCTCGAGCGCCAGTTGCGCAAAACGCATGGCGGTATCAACAGCTTCCTTGTTGGTCGCGATAAATTGTTCATTCAGTTTAAACATGGCAGTTCCTTTCGTTTCGTTTACAATTAAGAGGAGCAATTGCAATAATGCTGCAATGCACAAAAAGAATAGTATACATATAAAAATGGATTGTCAACAATATTTATTGCATTGCACAAAAATAGTTTAGTCAATTTTTTGGGAATCTTTCATGACTCAGGAAAATCAGGATGCAAAGGTGCGGTTGATCAGGAAATACCCTAATCGCAGACTCTATGACACGGCAACTAGCACCTATATCACGCTAACGGAGATCAAGACGTTCTTGCTGGATGGCGCGGATTTTCGTGTGGAGGATAGCAAGACTAAGGAGGATGTCACTCGTAGCATCTTACTGCAGGTGATTCTGGAAGAAGAATCTAGTGGCGCTCCACTGTTTAGTAACGATGTACTCAAACAATTCATTCGCTTCTATGGCCATGCTATGCAAGGCCATTTTGAGCAGTATCTTGGTAAGAGTCTGCAAGTGTTCGCAGACACCCAGAATGCGATACAAGAGCAAACCAAAAAGATGGTAGAACTTAATCCTATGCTCAATCCGGAATTAATGGCTCAGTTTATGACAGGAAAGGCAGGAAAGTTGCCTGATTCCATGGGCGCATATCTCGAGCAAAGTGCCAGCAACTTCATGGAAATGCAAAAAAAATTACAACAGCAGGCACAACAATTCTTCGGCACGATGCCTGAAGGTGCGGCTAGCTGGTTTGGCGCTAAGCCGCCGGAATCAAATGCAGGGACATCTGAAAATAAATCCGAAGATGAAAAAAAATAGCCCGCACATTTGCACGGGCTAATGGTCTTTAGATTGCTTTTTACTTAATAACCTGTTTGAGCTGTTCGAGAATGGCTGGATTGTCCAGAGTTGAGATATCTGCAGTGATTTCCTCTCCCTTTGCAAGAGTGCGCAGTAAACGTCTCATGATTTTGCCGGAACGGGTTTTAGGCAGGTTGTCGCCAAAACGAATCTCGTCTGGTTTGGCGATTGGGCCGATCTCCTTACCTACCCAGTCTCGTAGTTGGGCGACAATCTTCTTAGCCTCTTCGCCTTCTGGTCTAGTTCCTTTGAGGACGACGTAGGCCACTATCGCTTCACCCTTGATATCATGAGGTTTGCCAACTACGGCAGCCTCGGCGACCAAGGGGTTTGCTACGAGTGCAGATTCGATTTCCATGGTGCCCATGCGGTGCCCAGAGACGTTCAGCACGTCGTCAATGCGACCCATAATGGTGAAGTAGCCGGTCTTGGCATCACGTATAGCTCCGTCGCCTGCAAGATAGAGTTTGCCACCTAAGTCTTCTGGGAAATAGGATTTTTGATAACGTTCCGGGTCTCCCCAAACAGCGCGTATCATTGACGGCCAAGGTTTTTTAATCACAAGCAATCCCCCTGTTCCCCATGGCACGTCCTGGCCTGTTTCGTCTACCACTGCCACAGCCATGCCGGGAAGGGGCATGGTGCATGAGCCAGGTACCAGTGGAGTGACTGGTAACGGCGTGATGACGTGACCGCCGGATTCGGTTTGCCAGAAGGTATCCAGAATCGGACAACGACTGCCACCGATATTCTGGTAATACCACATCCAGGCTTCCGGATTGATGGGCTCACCCACCGAGCCAAGTAATCGTAGGCTGGATAGATTAAAGTTTTTCGGATGGGTTGCGGGGTTGGTTTCCGAGGCCTTAATCAAAGAGCGGATGGCAGTAGGCGCAGTATAGAAAATACTGACTTTGTGCTTCTGTATCATTTGCCAGAATCGCCCAGCATCCGGATAAGTAGGAACGCCTTCAAATATTATCTGTGTTACACCCAGTGCCAGTGGGCCGTAGGCGACGTAGCTGTGACCGGTGATCCAGCCTACATCAGCAGTACACCAGAAGACATCATTTTCCTTAGCGTCGAAAGTCCAGCGCATGGTGTTCATGGCATGCAGTAGGTAGCCAGCTGAAGAATGTTGAACGCCTTTGGGTGTGCCGGTAGAGCCGGAGGTGTAAAGCAAGAAAAGTGGATGCTCAGCATTAACCATGACAGGTTCGCAGGTGTCTGCCTTGCCTTGAACGATGTCGTGCCACCATACATCGCGGGAGTTCCATGCAACTTCACCCCCAGTACGCTTGAACACAATGACTTTTTCAATGGTCTCGCAACCGGGCATGGTAAGCGCTTCATCTACTGCTGGTTTGAGGGGTAATGCTTTACCGCCTCTGAATTGACCATCTGAGGTTATGACGGCGCGGGCGCCAGCATCATGGATACGTTCTTGCAGGCTTTTTGCAGAGAAACCTCCGAACACCACAGAATGGATAAGACCCAGTCTCGCGCAGGCCTGCATGGCTACTACGGCTTCGATTCCCATCGGCAGGTAGATCACCACGCGATCACCAACATTGAGGTTGAGCGTTTTCAGGGCATTGGCGAATTGACATACGCGTTGGTGTAGTTGCTTATAAGTAACGTGGGTAACTTCACCGTTGTCACCTTCAAAGATGATGGCCGTCTTGTCGCCGCGCGTTGCAAGATGGCGATCAAGACAGTTGTAAGAGACGTTGAGTTCGCCATCATCGAACCATTTGTAAAACGGCGCATTGGACTCATCGAGCGCACGAGTGAAGGGTTTGTGCCAGACCAATAGTTCACGCGCCAGCTTTGCCCAAAATCCTGCGTGATCCTTCTCGGCCTCATCACATAACGCTTTGTATGCGTCCATCCCGGCGATAGTTGCATTTTTAATAATGTCTTCATGAGGCATGAAAACACGGGTTTCATTACTGACTGACTCGATGGAACTCATTACGGACTCCTCCAAATATAGAACGTTTATTTTTATATTTTTATTGTTATTCCTACTCTTTACCTAGTTGAAACAATAAAACTCAAATAAAACAATTTCTACCAGCCTTACACTTAATTAGCAGCGAACTACTTTCTGTCTGCCAGTCTGCGCCAAGTGGCAATGACCGTATCCGGATTCAGCGACACGCTCTGTATCCCAGCATCTACCAGCCATTCAGCGAAATCCGGATGATCCGATGGCCCTTGACCGCAAATACCCACGTATTTACCTAAACGATTACAAGTGTCTATGGCCATCTTCAGCAGTTTTTGCACCGCCGGATTGCGTTCGTCAAAGGCTTCTGCCACCAGCGAGGAATCTCGATCCACGCCTAGGGTGAGTTGGGTCAAGTCATTGGAGCCAATGGAGAAACCATCGAAATACTGAAGGAATTCTTCTGCCAGTAAAGCGTTGGAAGGAATTTCGCACATCATGATGAGGCGCAAGCCGTGTTCGCCGCGTTTCAAGCCATGCGAGGCCAGTTTGTCTATCACTGCGCTGGCTTCACTTAAGGTACGAACGAACGGCACCATCAACTCTACATTGGTATAGCCGAGCTGCTCGCGCACCAGTTTCATGGCACGGCATTCCATCTCGAAGCAGTCACGGAAATCGGGGGCAACGTAACGCCCCGCACCACGGAAACCCAGCATGGGATTTTCTTCGATGGGCTCGTACATCTCGCCACCGACAAGTTTTCGGTACTCGTTGGACTTGAAGTCCGACAGGCGCACGATGACAGGTTTAGGCCAGAATGCGGCGGCGATAGTTGCCACGCCCTCTGCCAGCTTGTTGACGTAAAACTCTTGCGGATTGTTATAGCCATAAGCACGCTCGGCAACCTGGCTTTTCAGGGGTTCCATCAGGCGGCTAAATTGCAAAATCGCCTTGGGATGCACGCCTATCATGTTGTTGATGACGAACTCCATACGCGCCAGCCCCACGCCATCATTGGGGATTTGTGCGAAATCGAAGGCCAGTTCAGGGTTGCCCACGTTCATCATGATCTTGACCGGCGCTTTTTCCAAAGGCGCTGAGTCTTGTTGTGTGATTTCAAAATCGAGCTTGCCGTCATATACCGCGCCAGTATCGCCCTCGGCGCAGCAGGCAGTGACCACTTGGTTTTCGGTAAGCGTTTCGGTGGCATTGCCGCAACCCACAATGGCGGGAATCCCCAATTCACGGGCGATGATGGCGGCGTGGCAGGTACGCCCGCCACGGTTGGTGATAATGGCGGAGGCGCGCTTCATTACGGGTTCCCAGTTGGGGTCAGTCATGTCGGCTACCAGTACGTCGCCAGCCTTGACCCTATCCATTTCGCTCGCGCTTTTGACCAAGCGTACTGGGCCGCTGCCTATCTTTTGCCCAATGGCGCGGCCACTGACCAGCACGGTGCCGGATTGCAGTAGCTTGAATTTTTCTGCGCCACCCGTTTTTCCATTTGCGCCCGCCTGCGATTTCACCGTTTCAGGACGTGCTTGCAGGATATACAACTTGCCATCCAACCCGTCGCGTCCCCACTCGATGTCCATGGGACGCTGATAGTGTTTCTCGATGATGACCGCGTAGTTGGCCAGTTCCAGTACCTCGGCATCAGTGATGGCGAACTGGCGGCGCTCGGCTTCGGTGGTGTCTACGGTGACGGTGGAACGTCCGGCAGAGGTGGCATCGGCGAATAGCATCTTGATGCGTTTGGAGCCCAAGTTACGGCGCAGCACGGCGGGCCTGTTGGCCGCCAACATGGGCTTGTGCACGTAGAATTCATCGGGATTCACCGCACCCTGCACCACGGTTTCGCCCAATCCGTGCGAGGCGGTGATGAACACTACGTCAGGAAAGCCGGATTCGGTGTCTATGGTGAACATCACGCCGGAAGCACCCAAGTCGCTACGCACCATGCGCTGCACGCCAGCGGATAAAGCCACGTCGGCGTGGACGAAGTTTTTATGCACGCGATAAGCAATGGCGCGGTCGTTATACAGCGAGGCGAATACTTCCTTGATGGCGTGCAGGATGTTATCCAGCCCGTGAATGTTGAGAAAGCTTTCTTGCTGTCCAGCGAAAGAGGCATCCGGTAAATCTTCTGCTGTGGCGGAGGAACGTACAGCAAAGGTACCGTCGCCATTGGCGGTGAGTTTGGCGTAGTGTTCGGCGATAGCGGCGTTGAGTTCGGGTTGAAACGGCGCGTCAACTATCCATTGGCGGATTTCCGCACCCACTTTGGCCAGCGTATTCACGTCATCTACATCCAGCGACACCAGCGCGGCTTCGATTTTTGTATCTAGTTTATTCGCGGCTAGAAAGTCTCGATAGGCTTGTGCGGTCGTCGCAAAGCCTCCTGGGACACGGACTCCAGCTTTGGAAAGATGTTGGATCATCTCGCCCAAAGACGAGTTTTTGCCGCCCACCTGCTCGACATCGCCTAAACCTAATTGCTCAAAGGGAATAACCACGTGCTGATTCATATTGCGCTCCATGCTGTGCTATTGGGAAAATTAGTCATTATATTTCATGTTGCGAACGTTTTATGCCCAGTAAAGCACTATGGATAGAATTAACAGTGTTAGAGGCTAAACAGTGTGGTTTTATTTGACTAGGCAATTGTTTCAATGCAAAGTATTGATGAGGCTTATAATCATGGGGTAGTGTTATAAAGCTGGTGAAAAAACTCATGGCACAGAACCCTAATTATTATTACAAAAAAAATCGCCTGAAACAGCTACGCGCTTTTCAGCAGGTGGTGCGTACCGGCAGTGTCACGCAAGCCGCTGAGGCCTTGTTTTTGAGCCAACCATCGGTGACCTTGCAACTGCAAGCGCTAGAGCGTGAACTCGGTGTGCAACTCTTTGAGCGCCGTGGCACCACCATGAAAATGACCCCGCAAGGCGATGTGCTATATCAAATCTCACAGCCCTTGGTGGAAGGCATAGATAAGCTGGAAGAAACCTTCGCTGCCGCTTATGGCCATATTGATAGCGGCCAAATTAGCATAGGCGCGGGTGAGTCCACCATCCTCTACATCATGCCCGAGGCTGTGCAACGCTTCACCGCAGCCTATCCTAATATCCGCCTGAAAATCCAGAATGTTACTGGTCGCGATGGCTTGCGTTTGTTAAGAGCGGACGAAATTGATTTTGCCATAGGCTCGATGATAGAACCCATGGAGGACATTATTTATGAACCTTTCGTCACCCATGACCCGATACTGATAACGCCTTTGGATCATCCGCTGGCAAGCAAGGAAGACGTGACCCTGGCCGACATCAGCCCCTACGGTTTGATCCTTCCGCCACGCCACCTTTCCACATGGCGCACCGTGGATTACGCCTTTCAACAGCAGGGTTTGGAGTACAAGGTGACACTGGAAGCGGGTGGCTGGGAAGTGATCAAGAAATATGTGGAATTAGGGTTGGGAATTTCCATCGTTACCGACATCTGCCTGACCGGAACCGAGAAGATCGCCCAAATGCCCTTGGGCAATTATTTCCCGCGTCGCAGCTACGGTATCGTGCAACGCAAGGGGCGGTTTATCTCGCCGCAGGCGCAGCGGTTTATTGAGATTACTAAAGAGGTTTATGCAGAGAGTTAGTCCTGCATTGAGAGTGATACAATCCCCGCATCAAAAGGAGCCGACATCATGTTAAACGTCAGATTGCCAGCACAAATTGAAGACAGGTTAAACAAGGCCGCACAGCAAATCGGGAAAACGCCAGACGCAATAACCGAAGCTGCGCTTGAGGCCTATTTGGAAGAATTGGAAGATTATTTTGACGTAATGAAACGCAAGGGCGAGAAAACTGTCACTTTGGCACAACTGGAGGAAGAGCTTGGCTTAGGCAGTTGAAATCAAAGCCAGCGCAAAGCGAGTATCGGCTGGTAATTGATATTCAGGACGAGCGGTTGATTATCGAAGTTGTTAAAGTTGGACACAGAAGTAAGGTTTATAAGTAGGTCGTCATTCCCGCCCCCGACTAAAGCATTCGAGGGCAGGCTACGGCGGGAGTCTAGTCAAATATCTCATGTCACAACCACAGCGTCAGAATGACTAGTGACGCTCGATGCCGAACTGTTGCATGACGGTGGTCGCCGTCTCCTCAATTGAGCGGTTGCTGCTATCCAGATAGCGAATATTCTCGCGGCGCATCATGTCTTCGGCTAACACCAGTTCATGACGGCAATTGTGGAGCGAGGCATAGGTGCTGTCAGGGCGGCGTTCTTTGCGGATGCTACTGAGGCGTTCGGCAGTTACCGTCAAACCAAACAGCTTGTTGCGGTGTTGCGCCAGGGTGCCGGGGAGTTGTCTGCGTTCAAAATCATCTGGCAGCAAGGGATAGTTGGCGGTCTTGAGGCCAAACTGCATGGCCAGATACAAACTGGTGGGTGTTTTGCCACAACGCGATACGCCCACCAGGATAAGGTCAGCCTCTTCCAGTCCTTCATCGCTGATACCGTCATCGTGCTTGAGCGTGAAGTTGATGGCGTTAAGCCTTACCCGATATTCATTGCTGGCCACGCGCCGTGCCATGCCGATTTCGCGTGCGGGCGGCATGCTGAGTTCCGCGGATAACGGGTTGATAAAGGTGCCAAACAGGTCAAGACTGAGCGCGTTGCACTCTTTGAACACAGCGCGGATGTCGGAACCGACCAGGGTCATGACCAGAATCGGGCGGTGACCGTCTTTTTCTCGCGCCATTTCGATGCGGGTGGCGACTTCGCGGGCTTTGTCGGCATTGTCTACAAATGGCACGCGGTGTTGCTCGAATTCGATACCATCAAAGTGCGCCAGCAAACTCAAACCTAGCGCCTCAGCGGTGATGCCGGTGCTATCGGATATAAAAAATACGCTACGCTTGGGCATAATCAGTACCATTAGGCATAATGACTCGTATGATAGCACCACTCCCACCATCGGCAGAATCCCCGCTGCTTGAGCGTGCCTGCGACTTAAGCCCGTTTTTCAGACGTAGCTTGCAAACACCGATTGACGGTTTGCGACAGAGTTTTTCTGCTACACAGATGCAGACGTTTCTGGCTGGCTGCATGGTTGACGATGAAGACAGCCTGAAGCGTGCCTTAAGACAACTCAGAAAATGCGTGATGCTGCGGCTGATCGCCCGTGATTTGAATGGGCTGGCGGACTTGGCCGAAGTGGTGGAAACCTGCACTTGCTTGGCCGAAGTCACGCTGAATTT